>JALJPK010000005.1:144225-185652 GCA_022968985.1 Pseudomonadales bacterium
ATTAAGGCTAATAAAACAGAAACGCCTCTAACTTAGTTATTACCAAATAAATTATAAATAATTCAAGAGAACAGCAATAGGCAATACTATGTTTATAAACCCTGAACAAATTAAAAAAGACAACACTGAGTTTCTTAACAATATGGGTTTACCCTTAATGGATTCCCTTGGATTATTAGAAATAACACAATTAAGAACTTCAAATGAAGTCGCAAACCGCACGATTGTTTTAGCCACCTTTATTCAATTATTATTTGGCGCACCTAATGATTTTGTTGACAGTTATTTTACTGAGCATAATTTACTTGAAACACTTACTGACGATGAAAAAAGACGCTTACTTATTGATTATGAAGATTGGACTGATAAAGAAAAAAATGACCTAGAGCATTCGATAGAAATTATTTGGATTTTAGTATGGGCAGGTGGATTAAATAGCAAAGAGCTAACTTTTAATACACCCGTTGACGAAACACTTGCAGCCATGTTGCCGCAGTTTTTTGACAATGAACCACCTACTGATTTTATTAATAACTTCAATTTATTACCTGATCTTAAAATTTTTACAGAACTTGATAAGTTTTATAGAGTTCATGAGTCTGCAAAAAATATAAGCTCAACAAAAGTGTCTCTGAGTTTAGTAAAAACAAGATATAAAATACTTAAATGGATTAATGATAATAGTATTAACTGGGATGGGGTTTCTTCTTAAATTTAATGTAAGATATTAAATACTGATTGAACATATAATAAAGGTTTTAACTCAAAGATAAACGACTCAGGATAAACAATATACAAACAGGAATACATATGAAAAGTGACCTAGTCAGAAAATGGTTTGGTAAAGATTTTGACAAATTAGATCCACTATTACAAAAACTTCATATATTAGGTGGTGAACTGTCAGGATCGGTCGATATATCTTATGGAAAGGGGTTGTCGGGTTTTATCGGTAAAAGATTGGCTCATAAAATACAACTACCAAAAAAAGGCCACCATAAAATAGTTGTTGTTATCTTTTTTTCTAAAAATGGATTACATTGGAAAAGACAATTTAATAACAATAATATAGTTGAATCATTATTTACGTCTGTTGCAAATAATAAAACAAGGTTTTGGATTGAAAAAACAGGACCTTTAACTATGCAGTTAACTGTAGATATTATAAATGGTGCTTGGGTTTGGCGCTGTTTAAATATTTCGTTATTTGGTATAACAATACCACTTTGGTTAATACCCCGTCTGCATTCATCTAAAAAAATTGTAAATGGACAATATAAATTCCAAGTAGCTTTTAGTTACCCATTGCTCGGTAACCTAGTTTCATACAAAGGTGTATTAGAAACTAAGTTTAATGATCTTTAATATAAATAAAATATAACAGAATTATGTTGATAGAAATATTTAGAGAGTTAATAGATGAAAATAATTAAAGCAAATATAGAAGATGCCCAATGTATCCTAACCATTCAAAAAGAAGCGTATTTATCAGAAGCGGTTTTGAATGACGATTTTAACATTCCACCTTTAACCCAAACTATAGAGCAACTTAAGGCTGAGTTTTCTCATAAAACAATTTTAAAAATAATTATCAACAATAAAATTATTGGCAGTGGTCAAGCGCAATTAAAAGGTACAACTTGTTATATTGGTAGAATGGCAATAATTAATGAATTTAAAGGTCAAGGGTTAGGCTCAAAACTATTAAGTGTTTTAGAGACTATTTATCCTGAAGCGAATTGTGTTGAATTATTTACAGGCCTTAAAAGTAAAAGTAATTTAGAGATGTACAATCGCCGTGGTTATAAACAGGTTAGAGAAAAATTAATGGGTAAAACAACGGTTGTATTTTTAGAGAAAACATTAAAACACAACAACTAATAGACTTCTAATTATCACTAATACAGGAATCAAATTATGCATATAAACACACTGCCATTTGGAATTACAAATTGGTCAGAAGTTGAAAAAACACAACACACTGGTGATAGAGGTTTGGCTTATTGGCAAACAAAACAATTTGGTGATATTCGTGTAAGAATGGTTGAATATTCTGCTGGGTATTTAGCGGATCACTGGTGTAATAAAGGGCATATATTATTTTGTTTAGAAGGTGAGTTAGACACTGAACTTAAAGATGGCAGAAAATTTACATTAAAACCAGGTATGAGTTATCAGGTTGCTGATAACGCAGAAGCTCATCGCTCATCAACAAAAATTGGTGCAAAGCTTTTTGTGGTTGATTAGACAGTTATAAATACACAACAACTATAACTATAACTATAACTATAACTATAACTATTTTATCCTGTTTGAAGAGTTTTGTTTTTAACATCAAACAAAGGACATTACACAGCTAATTTTTAAATTTATAGTTTTTGGAGAGAAATATTGATCACTTGTTATCTAAATTATGTAATTGACCCATATAAAGTTAAAGAGTTTGAGCATTACGCCAAACTTTGGATTCCATTAGTGAATAAGTTTGGAGGACAACATCATGGTTATTTTTTACCATCTGAAGGCGCTAATAACAGGGCGTTAGCGTTATTTTCGTTCCCTAGTCTAGCTAAATATGAAGAGTATCGAACTCAATCATTAGGCGATAAAAATTGTATTAATGCATTTAAATATGCTGAAGATACTCGTTGTATCTTGAGTTACGAACGTAGTTTTTTTCGACCAGTTTTTAATTAACATTTATGTTGTTATGGCTGTTTTATTGCTTTTAAATGACACCAAATCGTTTTCTGTATTCGTTTGGTGTGATTTTATACATTTTTTTAAACGCTCTAGTTAAAACATCAACACTAACTAACCCACCTTGATCGGCTATTATACTTAAACTTAAATTGGTTTGCTCTAAACGTTGTTTAACAAATATCAAACGTGTTTTATTGACAAATTTTCCTGGTGAGATACCTACTTTTTGTGTAAAACAACGCGAAAAATTTCTAGAACTCATGTTGGAGCGTAATGCTAATACAGTAATACTTAGATCTTTTTTGGGATTATTGTAAATAAAATCACACAATTTACTGAATTTTTTATGTGGTAGGCTTTGAAATTTCAGTTGCTCAGAATATTGTGACTGTCCTCCTTCTCTTTTGTAATAGATTACAAGATGTTTGGCTATTTTCATTGTGGTTGTTCGTCCAATATCCTCTTCAACCAAAGCCAACGCTAAATCCATTCCAGTTGTTATACCTGCTGAAGTATAGGTATTACCATCTTTTACATAAATCGCATCGGGTACTATGTCTATTTTTAAGTTGTCTAACAAACTCATTTTTGTAAGAGTTTCAATATCACCCCAATGTGTTGTGGCTTTTTTTGCGTTAAGTAATCCAGCTTTAGCCAATAATAAACTACCACTACAAATTGATATAATTCGTTTTACTTTTTTTGATTGTCGTTGAATATATTGTATTAATTTTATATTTGATAACTGCTCGTATACACCAGCGCCACCAACAATAATTAAACTATCGAACTGGGTTAATGTTTTAAAAGGCTGAGTTAGTACCTGCATACCAGACGAAGTAAATACTAAACCTCCGTGCTGTGATATTAATTGAATATCATAAAATGACGAATCATCTTTTGTTGCGGAAGCGAATACTTCCATCGGCCCAACTAAATCTAAATTTTGAAAATTATTAAAACAAATGAAGGCAATTTTTTTCATGGTGATTATTTTCGTATATTAAACTTATATTAAGTATGGCATAAATAGACGCATTATTGTCATTTACGCCAAATGTATTTACCTCTAGTATTATTAATTCATTACTTAATAATAAAAAGAGATAATTTTATGACAATTAATATTGCAATCATTGCTTTTAATAATGTTGAAGAGCTTGATTTAGTTGGCCCATGGGAGGTTTTTCAGGAAGCTGCTAACCTAGATAAGCGTTTTCAAACTCAGGTAATTTCTTTAGATGGCAAAGGGGTGATGGCGGCAAAAGGATTGTTTTTGGGTGTGCATGGTTCCATGCAAACAAATAAAAAATACGATGTTATTGTATTACCAGGTGGTGTGGGAACTGACGCTCTTATTCAAAATAAAACATTTCTTGAATGTCTAACAACATTAACAACACAAGCAACATGGGTAACCAGTGTTTGTACTGGCTCATTTGTTTATGCGCATATGGGGTTATTAAAAGGGCGTAAATGCACTACCTATTATGATGCTTGTTATGGATTAGAAACTAAAGGCCAAACTGGTGAAGTATTAAGAAATACACGATTTGTGCAAGATGGACATGTTGTTACTGCAGCAGGTGTATCGGCAGGTATCGATATGTCACTTTGGTTAATTGGGCAGTTAATGACAACCGATTTTGCTCGTGACGTGCAGCAAAAAATCGAATATTTTCCAGAACCGCCGTATCAAAATGACAACCGCATATAGATATGACAAAAAATGATCGGTTATGTTCATAACTGATCATTTCTGCTCTTGTAGTTTTAATTTACTATTAAATTTGTAAACTGATAACCTTTTGTTCTTACTGTTTTAATTCGATCCGCACTATCCAGTTTGCCTCTTAACTGTGAGACAGTGATATCTATCAAACGATTTTGCCCATCATACTGTATGCCACGCATGTTTTCGAATATCCGTTCTCTAGTCATCACATTTCCTGCGTTTCTTGCTAAAATACCTAACAATTCAAATTCTGGGTTACTTAATTCTATTGCTTTATTAAATACTTTGACTTCGCGCATACCAAAATCAATATACACACTACCAAAATCTAAAATACTTTCTACTACTTGAACGGGCTCTTCATATAAATTACGACGACGAAGTAACGCTTTTGCTCTTGCTAATACAATTCTAGGTTCTGTTGTTTTTAGTACATAATCATCTGCACCTAATTCAAGTCCTAGTACTTCATCTATCTGATCATTACGCGATGTTAGCATCATAATCGGACCATTATAATGCGATCGAATTTTCCGACATACTTCCATTCCGTCCATTTTAGGAAGCATTACATCTAATATTATCAAATCAGGTTTTAATTCTTGGTAACGCTCCATCGCGTCCTGACCGTCAAAACTTAATGTCACTTGATAACCATTATTTTCAAGAAATTCTTGGGTTAATTGTGCGATCTCAATCTCGTCTTCTACTAAAAAAATATGCTCGTTCATATATACCTCGTTACTTTGACCAATCTAAACTTAATAGAAAAATTGATTGATTGTATTGATATTGTTGTTTACTAGAAGTATGAATTTTTAATTGATACTCGCTAGCTATATTAATATTGTTATTTAAGTTGTAAGTAATTTTATTTATTATTTTAAATTCTTCATCTTGGCGATTAGATAGTTCATCGTAAGTGGTTAATTTATACTGTAACGACTGTGATAATTTATACTTTTCATTAAAAAACAAATCAACTAAAAACAGTGCGTCCATTCTAATATACTCACTTGCACCAACAACGGAACTTATTTTCAGCTTACTAAATAAAGTTGGCTTGAATTTCAAATTAAAACGTTTTTTAAATTGAAAATATACAGCGTTTGATTTTGTTGTACTGTTAACTTCTTCAATTTCATAAAAATACAAACTTGAATCATCTGGATTGATTGCATCAGTATGACTTTGATAACTTAGATAATTTTGTTGATTGATATTAAAGGTATAACCTATACGGCTACTTTTTAATAAATCTAATGTAGGGTTAAAACTTAAAACAAATGTTGAATAATCGTTCGCTGAATAATAATTAAGAGCCAATGGATAACTATGTGATCTTATAACAGATTCATCTAATGTGAATTTAGGTTCAACTCTATAATAAACACTACTATTAACCAATGAATCTTTATCAGCAATCATTTCATTTTCTACTTGTGCTGAGGCGAAATGATTAAGCTGGAAGTCTTGTTTTAATATTTTTATTTTTTTAGATTGATAATTTATGTTTACATTCACTGAATTATTAAATGTTTTATTTTTTGTGTTTTCTAGTCCAACTAAAGTAGGATCTAAATCTTTATCTTCATACCATGCAATGATGTCGTTGATAATAACTAATTCATTAACATCATCAGTCACTCTATTGTGGTTATTATTAAAACCCGACTGTAGAAGAGTGTTGTAATATAATATTGGGATGTTATTTATTATTTTACGTTGGATATTAGCGGCTAACTTAACTTTCTTATAAAACACTTTAATGTTTTGTTTTACTTTTAAAGGTACATTGGTTAAATCTATATTATTAATAACATAAGACAATGTTTGTTCAGCTTGAATAGGTTGATTGTTATAAAAATAATTTAAAGCCAGGTCGAAATAATAAACAGGATTATTTTGGTCTTGTTTAATTAATGCGTTTATTAATTGGTCAGCAGCGAAATAATTTTGTTGTTGCTGTAGTGATTTGATATGTATTTTTGTTTTTTTGAGTTGTTCAACCGTTATATTCTGCGCATGAGCATAATTAACTAAAAACCAAAGAGCGAAAATGATAGAAGATGGAATTTTAAATATAGATAATCCCTTCATCAAATATTACCCTTGTTTGAAGTATTTTTTACTTTAAAATCGGATTTATTAACATTACTTGGTTTGTGATCAACAGAGGGTTTAATCACAGTATCTGGTTTAATATCAAAATCAGGTTTAAGTTCAATAACTGGTTTAATTAGAGTACCCGGCTTAATATCAAATACGGGTTTAATTACAGTATCTGGTTTAATTTCAATAACGGGCTTAGTTACAGTACCCGGCTTAATATCAAAATCAGGTTTAAGTTCAATAACTGGTTTAGTTAGAGTAGCCGGCTTAATATCCAATACGGGTTTAATTACTGTATCTGGTTTAATTTCAATAACGGGCTTAGTAACAGTATCTGGTTTAATATCAAAATCAGGTTTAGGTACAGTGCCTGGTTTAATATCAATATCAGGTTTAGGTAAAGTGCCTGGTTTAATATCAATATCAGGTTTAGGTACAGTATCAGGTTTAATATCAATATCAGGTTTAGGTAAAGTGCCTGGTTTAATATCAATATCGGGTTTAGTTACAGTGCCTGGCTTAATATCAACACTTGGTTTAATGTCATAATCCGGCTTAATGTCATAATCTTGTAAATGGCCAATATCAATTTTAAAACCTTCATCATGGGAGGGCTGATCTGATTCAATTTCATTCAAACTATAATCAAAATCAGTATTGTTCGGATTTTGATCTTTATCATTTCGATGTAAATCAATTTCATTCGATTTAAATATATGTTCTTCGAACTGCGGTGCTGCGATTTCTGAATGATTCCCAGAAAATCCATCCGTTCGATCTTTTAACCAATTCTGATAAGCGACAAGTTGCTTATCACTCATTTTGTCAACATCACCCCATTGAGAACTCTCTAATTGCCATAATTCATACAACCAATTCTGTCCATTGGACCCTCCTTGAAATTGAGTAGCTTCAATCTTTTTATGTCTATGCTCACTGTTTTCTAAATTATGTAGTTCATGCTCATCATTATCTTGTAAGTTCGATTCATCAAATAAATCGCCTTCTAACCAATCGTCCCAAAGGTATTCGTCATTGTTCGACGCAATACTCAACGTTGTTATCACCATAGATATGGTCAACAATAACGCTTTGCTTGTTTTGGTTTGAAAATACATGAATTATCTCAGCTAAATAAGGGGCTCAAAAGTACAAGTTAAATGATACTTTTTTAGCTGTTTTCGAGTTGTAGTTTTTCGTATACATCTGTCTAATTAATGTTAGATTTGATGCATTATTCACTTTATTTAGGAAAAATCGGCTGTTTTATTTGAGTTTAACCATTACTGAGATTTATTAACTAATATCATTCTTATTAATCCTTAAAAGTAAGCACAAATTTAGCTTCTCCATCAGCGTATTTTAATAATTTAACCGTAACTGATATTCATTAACTAATGTCATTCTTATTATTCCTTAAATGTAAGCACAAATTTAGCCCCGCCATATTGATCACTTTTAAAGATTTCAACCTCGCCATTTAATAACTCTGTCATTTTACGCACAATTGACAAACCAAGCCCATGACCATTTAATGCACTATTTCTACTTTCATCATCAACATAAAAAGGTTCGAATATTTTGTGTGCTAATTCTTTTGAGATACCGATACCGTCATCTTCAACCACCAGTGCAAACTGCCCTGTTTTGTGTATCACACTCACTGTAATTGTATTTTTTGCATATCGTTGTGCGTTGGTTAGTAAGTTTTGTAATATTCGGCTTAGGTAATTAGGGAAGCTTTGAACTAACTCAGGTCCTGTGTAGTCATTTAATGTAATGTCAATATCAGACAAGTGTTGCAGTTTATTAATTTGCTGTTGTAAAAACTGTTGGATATCGATTTCAATTAATTCAGGATTTGGCATTTGATCTAAGCTTGAATACAACAATAACTCATTAATTAATGAGTCCAATTCCCCCATATTCCTTTTTAGGCCTTCTATATTTTTCTTTTGTGCTTCAGATAAATGATCGTAGTCAATTCGAGCTAAACGATAATTCATTTTAACTAATGGTGTTCTAATTTCATGGCTCACTGATCGTGTCATATGCTGCTGATCATTGGCATATTGAATGATTCTTTTGGCCATATCGTCTACATTTTCAGATAATTTTGCTAGCTCATCATTACCTTCTTGTTTTATGTTTACGTTATTAAATATGTTTTTTTGATTTAATTTTATGAGTTCTACTTGCTTTGAAAAAACAGAAAGGCGTTTTTCTAATGGTTTAATTAAAAACAAAGATAAAAGTAAAGATAATAGAAATAAAATAAAACATGCAATTACCAACAAACTAGTAGGGTATGGGTTAAAGGGTTTTATTGCGCCGGCCTTTAGTAATTTATTATTTTGTCCGAAACTACTTATTGCACTAATGCCGTTGTCAAATCTAAAAATTATCAAACCCGATTTTAATTGACGTTTTTCAAATTCGGATAATAATATTGTATCGCTATTAATTATTTGAATTGGGTAACTAAAGTTTTGAGCAAGATTTTTAATAAATATATCTAACTCTAGTTTTTCACTTAACTCTAATTTTTCATTTAAGGCTATTTCATGAGAGATGAGTTTATTAATACCTTCCATAAATTGCTTTGAAATGATGCTGAATTCGAAATTAATTATTTGATTGTCTAAGGGGATTTTCCCCGTAAACTTATTACCCTTTTTTTTAATCTTTAACGATTTCACAGAATCGGTTTTTTCGGGTTTTAATTCAAAAGGCAGCCCTGCAATACGAAAGGTTAATGTCAACCAAGCCATTCTAGCTTCGCCGGTATGTCTAGATGCACCTTGCTGCATTAGGTAACTAATACCAGACATTTGTTGTTGCCAATATTGATTTTCACGCTGTGTATTGATCGCGCTAAACAAAACCCAGGTAATTAAAAGTGAAACTCCCGCACCAATAACAAGTTTCAGATATAACGTAACAAATAATCGTTTCATATAAAAAAAAGCAGCACGTTACCATGCGCATTCAAAAAATCAGAGTAGTCACTATCATAATCAATTATTTAATATTTTATAACAGTAAAATCAGAATTTTTGCACTTGATGGGTAATTATTATGAACTACTTGGATTAAGTCCTATTTATTGTGTGGTCGGGTTATTCGGGTTAATTCATTTTCAAGCACACGAATCAGGATGGTTTGTTTTAGATTTCCCATCTTATTGTGCTTCGATTTCAATTGTATTTAAATCAGTTTGGTCATTTTTTGGATACCCTGATTTTTCTGGATGTGTCAGATGTTCAAATACAGGTAACGAGCCCTGTTCATAATCAAATTCTAGATATTTTCCTTTTGTATATTCAGGAAGTTCGAAGTTGAAATCTGGGTGGGTTACATTAAATGCTGGGGGTTTGTGTTGTCCATTTTCAGTGACATCAGGAATATCGGCATCAAAATCAGGTTGTGTAATTTCAATATACTCTGGACTATCACCCTTTTTAAGCGCCGCTTGGCCATGATTAAAGTGCAGCTGCACATGGATTTTAAATGCACCGACTTCCTCATTAGTCATAGCGAAATTGGCATCACCTTTAAATTGTGAAAAATCAATACTTTCCCAATCATGCCACAAACTCGTATTTACGTTGGCGGCTTGAGCAACACCAAATAATAGAATTATTTGTATTAAACAAATGAACAGTGTTTTTATTGTTGTCATACCAATCCCAGTATTTTTCATAATAACTAAAATAACCACTCCAATTATCGATGATTATTTTAACTATTTCTCTACAGGCTCTGTCGTAAAAATGTTCTTTTTCAACGATTAATGTTTTATAAAAAAATATAGAGTAGGCTGTGTGTGAATAATGTTAGGGATTGTATTTTAGAACGGTGTGGTACAACTGATTCTAGGTTTCTTATTACTGAATTCAGTATATGTGAATCTGTTTAATTTTTAGCCCGCTTATAAATCAATAATCAATAATCATTGGTTATTTGTACTTATTGATTAACTTGCCATTACAGGTGATCATCTTGGATAAAACAAATACAAACTAATCAGCTTCAGGACCTCTAAAAAAAGTTACAATTCCTTTTATATCAAAACATCATCTATCTCGAGCGTTTATTTTGAAATCGATTCAATTACCTAAATACCCTTATATTTTAGCCCACTTAGTGTCTTTGTTATTTATTTATACAGTATGCCGAGTCATTTTCTTAATCTATAATTTTGATTCATTTGATAATTTGGATTTCAAACAAATAAGCATCATAGCGTTAGGAGGGGTTCGTTTTGATTTAACAGCCATTTTATATCTTAATACCTTTTATTTTTTATTGGTGGCCATCCCACTTCCGTTTCGATTTGAAAATACCCTGTTATGGCGTGCAATTGCGTTGGTCTATTTTGTTATTGTAAATTCAATTGGTATTATCGCTAATATAATAGACACCCTTTATTATCCATTCTCTTTACATCGAAGTACGTTTTCAATATTTGAATCATTTAAATCTGAAGGTAACTTAGCTGCGATAGCGTTTAGTTCTTTTTTTGACTTTTGGCCAATTACACTATGCTTGATTGCCCTACTTGGTTTTTTCATCTGGACTATTAAATTCATTCAGTTAAAAAAATCGAAATTCACAGCATTAATACATTACCCGTTGTCGATTGTTTTAATATTCCCATTATTGATAGTGTGTGTACTGGGTATGCGTGGTGGATTTGGTTCACACACAAGACCTATTGCTATGAATAACGCTGGGCAGTATGTTTCAAATGCCGCTCAAATGTCCATTGTGTTAAATACACCTTTTACGATATTACGTACAATCGATCAAGATACCTTTACACAATATAATTTCTTTGAGAATGACGAGGTTTTAAATACCCAGTTTGACCCACGTCATATAAAAAACCCCGATCATGTAAACCCAACTGAAAACCAACAAAATGTTGTTATTTTAATATTGGAAAGTTTTGGTAGTGAGACTCAAGGCTTTTTTAATGGACACTTAGATAATGGAACCTATCAAGGTTTAACACCTTTCTTAGACACTCTAATGCAAGACAGCCTGACTTTTAAATACAGCTTTGCCCATGGCAGAAAATCAATTGATGCCATCCCCTCAGTAGTAGCGGGGATACCGTCAATGAAAGTACCCTATGTGATTTCACATTATGGCACCAATGAGATTAAAGGTTTGGGTTCGATATTGGCTGAACAAAACTATCACACGTCATTTTTTCATGGTGCACCTAATGGTTCGATGGGATTTAACTCAATAATGAGTTTAGCGGGTTTTAAAAATTATTATGGTATGGATGAGTTTTATGATTCCAAAATGTACGAAGGTGATAGGTACGATGGCACTTGGGGAATATGGGACGAAGAGTTTATGCAATATATGGCACAAACTATTAATACATTTGAGCAGCCATTTGTTTCAAGTTTTTTTAGCCTGTCCTCACATCATCCTAATGTGGTGCCAAAAAGATACGAAGGCACTTATACAGAAGGCCCCACTACTGGTAATGATACGTTTCAATATGCAGATAATGCATTAAAGCTATTTTTTCAAAGCGCAAAAAAAATGGACTGGTTTGAAAATACATTATTTGTGATAGTTGCGGATCATGCGACAGTCACTTATAACGCCGAATATAAAAATGCTATTGGAAATCAACGTGTGCCCATAGTGTTTTATAAACCCGACGCTTCGTTAAAACAAATATCAAATGTAGTGGCTCAGCAAGCAGATATATTCCCAACGGTTTTAGATATTATTGGTGTGGACAGTAACTATTTAGCATACGGTAAAAGTTTAATAGATAAACAAAACCCTAAATTTGCAGTGTCTTATGTGAATGATCAATATCAATTGGTTAAAGGTGAGTGGATGCTGCATTTTGATGGTGAACAAGTTAATGCACTTTATCAATATCAGGATGATATCTTGCTGTCTAATAATTTAGTAAATGACACAAACGAAGAAGTTGTAGATAAAAAACAAGAGTTAGAGTTATTTATTAAAGCGTATTTACAGCAATACAATAATCGTATGATAGAAGATCGGTTAACAGTTGAAGAATAAGATTAATAACAGGAATAAATGTCGCTGATTATTGATTAGTTAAATTGATAGTTATTGCTGCAGGAAGGTTTGAAATTTGTTTAATTTTATAAATCAACAATAAATAAAAAGGAATTTCAGAGTAAGTTAAGAAATTAATCATCTTTTCGATTAATTGTCAGGGTAAGCTACTAACCTACAGCAGGAAATGCAAGTGCGAATGGAAATTCAAGGAAGGTTTCCTTCCGCCAGAATTTCAACAGAGCTTTTAATTAATCATCGTTTCGATTAATTAAACTTAAAGAGCGACTAAATAATCAAGGAAGGTTTCCTTCCGCTAGATTATATACAGAGCTTTTAATTAATCATCTTCTCGATTAATTAAACTTAAAAAGTAGCACGCAAAAAAAAAGGCAAGTCCGAAGACTTACCTAATTCTGTAAAACATGAGGCTATTAGATAGCAACGATGTTTTCAGCTTGAGGACCTTTCTGGCCATCAGCAACAGTAAATTCAACTTTTTGGCCTTCAGCTAAAGTTTTGAAACCAGAGCTAGCGATTGCTGAGAAATGTGCGAACAAATCAGGACCATTTTCTTGCTCAATAAAACCAAAACCTTTAGCTTCGTTGAACCATTTAACTGTACCAGTAACTGTATTAGACATAATATATACCTGTTATTTAATTTTTATATGTGCCTCAAAATGAGACGTGTTGCTTAAAAATGTAGACTTAAACTTAAACTTAAAAACTGCAGGCCGTGTGTGTTACGAATAAAACAGCGAAATGTAGGTTGTAGGTTGTAAATTGATACTTATTTTTAGCGAGGTAAATAGTATGTTTTTTAGTCATGGAACGCAAGCATTTATATTGAATATTTTAAATAAATTAATCAAATAGAGCTAAATCGACCCATTTTAACGAATAAAAACCCATCAAAACTGTCCGCAAAACCTTTATTAATCACAATTTATAGGTCAAAACGCGATTTTCATGTTTTTCACCCTCTAAATCAAAAAAAGTAGCACCAATATCAGAAAATCCAATATATTTATAAAAACCGATGGCTTTTGTATTATTTAGCTAGGTAGTTAACCAATAGGTTTTTCCGAACGATTCTCCAATATCATTCAGCATTGTTCTAGCGAAACCTTTCCCTTTAAATTGTGATTGCACATATAACGTATCCACTTCATAACCATTTGAGGTTTCGATATGATGAAACTCTAAATTAAGCGTCGCTACTAAACGGTTTTTTCTGGCAATGAGTGCACTATTATTCAGACTGATCAATCCATTTAATGACTCCGCTTTCATGAATTAAAATTGAAATAGATATCAACATAATTCAATAAAAGAACATAACCAAAAACACATCCATAGCTGATATGGAAATTAGTGTGCCAGCATCACCACCTGCCGTTTACTCAAATCCATATTATCTAACTACTGCTAAGTCAGGATCTGCAATAACATCAAATTAAGGTTGTTGTGTTTAATATGCCTATTAATTATAGCTAAAAAAGTCAGCAAAAATGTGCTTGATGGAGAAACAAAAAAAAGAATATTAACTAAATCAATCCCCCTAATCCACAAGGGCAATCAACAAAAATGATTTAAAACCATGTCTTATTTTCACAATTAAACACAGCTCATAACACATCGAATAATGGAATATTCAGTGCCTTGAACTAACCTAAATACAACCATCTTTTTAGAATTCAGGGCTTAGTTAATATGCAGATTAAAACAAAAACAACCATAATTACAGCACTTGCGGCTTCGATTGCTCTTATTGTATTAACCTGGACTATCCTATCAAGTTACCGACTAGTATTAACCGACACAGCCACTGCAAGCGCTCAAAATGAATTAAGCGCATTAGCCAATCAAATTGACGCTAAAAACTTAGAAGCCATGACAATTGCAAAACTTATGGCGCTTTCCCAGCAAAATGGAGGGTATGGTGAACATAAACAATCATTAGCGTTTGCGAGAGAAATACTTGAGCACAATAAAGACCTACAAGGTGCTTATTTTGGTTATGAATCTAACTCCGATAAAGTTAAAGGCTCGATAGACAATAATTGTTGCACGAATGGTCGTTTTTTACCCTATTTATATCGTGACAACAATTCAATCGCTTTGGCGCCATTATTAGACATGTCTACAAGCCTTTATTATCAAGGCCCCAAAGCCAATCTAAATTCAAATGCACAACAACTAGGTATAATTACCGAACCTTATGAATACGAAGGCACCGGTATTGTAGAACACGTTTACCCTATTAAAATTAATGGTAAATTTGCTGGTATTGCGGGTGTTGACCGTAAACTAGATGGTGTATTAGATTTATTTTCACACTTCCAGCCGTTTGAATCTTCCAGTTCATTTTTAATAAGCCGATTGGATAAATTTATTACCACTACGAATGATACTAAAAAGTACTCAATGCAACCTGTCGCTAACTTTACAGAATATCAACGTATGTTTGCCTCAAGTAATTTTCCAGGTGGTAGCGGAGTTAATAGAGGTGTATCACCTGTAACAGGTGAAGATGTATTTATTATTTACTCAACAATTAAAACAGGCGATTGGAAAATTGCCATGACGGTGGATGTTGACGAAGTATTACAACCCGTTTACACAAGTATTAATAAAGCCATATTCGTTGCTATTGTTTTGATACTTATATTGGTTTTTATCATTTATAACGTGGTTAATTATCTAGTTAGTAAACCACTTTCGGTTGTAGTTGATAGTCTGGCTGAAATTGCACAGGGTGAAGGAGACTTAACCGCACGAGTAGAGGTTAAATCTGACGACGAATTAGGTTTGCTTGCTCTGCAATTTAATACGTTTGTTAGCAAACAAGCGGATTTAATTCACGAAATTCATGGGGCATCTAATAATGTAAGCGAAGGGGCAGGAGAGTTAGGTAAAAATATAACAGAAATCAAAAACAACATGTCTAACCAAGAAGATGAAGGTCTACAAATTTCAGCAGCCGTTACTCAAATGTCTGCCACTTCACGCGAAGTAGCCCAAAGTGTATCTCGTGTGGCCACTGGTATTACAGATGTGAGTGATTTAGTGGATGTGGGTCAAAAATCAGTACACGAAACTGTTACGAGTATTACTAAACTGAAAAAAGATGTCGATACATTAAGTGTCAACATAATAGCTGTGAGTGAATCGGCCAATAATATTGGTAGTGTATTACAAGTAATTAATGGCATCGCTGAACAAACCAACTTGCTGGCATTAAATGCAGCGATTGAAGCGGCGCGCGCAGGAGAACAAGGTCGTGGTTTTGCAGTAGTAGCAGATGAAGTGCGTACATTAGCGCAACGTACACAAATGGCCACTTCAGAAATTGATGGTGTTATTGAAACATTACAACAAACTACAAAATCAGCAGTAGACGCCATGGCACATAATCAAACCAGCTTAGAAGGCTCCATTACAACCTCGGCAAGTGCGGGTGAATCATTAGATAGTATTACAAAAGCCATTCAAGCCATTGATGATTTGGCAACTCAAATATCGGTCGCAGCAGAAGAGCAGTCGGCAACTAGTGGTGAAATTGATAGCAATATGCACCGTATTGCAGATTCAATTTTCAACGCCAACACACAATTAGATAAAGCCAAAGAAAATATCAACTCTCTGGAAGATGCAGCTGGAACAGTTAATAACCAAATCAGTCGTTTTAAGTATTAGGCTTCTACTGATTTTATATCCTAATCAAAAAAAAGGACTCTTTTATGAGTCCTTTTTACAATTTAAACAATTAAGACTGCAATTAAACACATTGCTAAATGTCCTTAATGTAACGACTGACCATATCAGTCTGACTTTCTATTTTTTCATTTAAACCCAATTGATCATTAATCATCTGCCCCATACTGGGAAAATCACTTCGTTGTAACTGTAAGGCTTCACTCCAAAGTTTTGATCGCATCAATGCTTTAGCACAATGCAAAAACACCTCGTTAATAGTTATCTCAATACAACTTTTAGGAATTTGTTTGTTATTAACAAATAAATCTAAATACTCGGGTGCGGTGGATATTAAAGCACTACCATTTACTCTTAAGGTTTCGTCCACACCTGGAATTAAAAAAAGACAACCAATTTGTTTGGTTTCAATGATATTCACTAAACTATCTAAGCGATTATTACCTTTTGAGTCGGCTATGATAATTTTGTTATTGTCTACAATCTTTACAAAACCAAGCTCACCACCACGTGGTGAACAATCCACTTTGGCATTTTTGGAATAAGTAGACAGCAATACAAAAGGCGAATGATTAATAAAATTTTTGCTATGAAATTCTAATTCGCTTAATTGTTTATCAACGGCCCTGCCTTTTGCAAAACCATAAATCGCTCTTAATTGTTGTTCTGATTCGATAATCATTTATTTTATTCTTTAATATTAAATTAGGTTTTTAATAAGATTTTTTATCGACTGAAGTCGAACCTAGCGTTCATCAGCGTCAATCACTTCAACTTCTTTAAGTGCGGATTCTTTCCATTGCAAAAATGCGGGTAAATTTAGCATTTGATTCATGTATTGATTAATGACTGTTTTTTGAGATGCTGTCACCGTAATAGCGTAAGTTTGAAAACGCGAGACAACAGGAAAAAACATCGCATCGGCAATACTAAACTCACTAAACAAAAAACCATTTTTATTGTGGTTATGAGTTAAACATTCAAACCAAATATCACAGATACGCTTAATATCGTTTAATGCTTGTTCAGATAATTGCTCATTTTTAACTATGGTTACAGGACACCTTAAATTCATAGGTAATTCATTTCGAATACCAAAAAAACCAGAATGCATTTCACACACAACTGAGCGCGCTTTTGTTTTTTGTTTTATATCTGACGGCCAACCTTTTCCATCAATGTAGTTTTCATTGATGTATTCACAAATTGCCAAGCTGTCCCATACATGAATGTCGCCATCAATTAAAGCAGGCACTTTATTTGCAGGACAATCGCCATGCATTTCAGTTAACATTTCAGGAGTAAATAATTTAATAATTTTTTCATCAAATTTTATATCAAAATAAGTCATTAACAACCAAGGTCTAATTGACCATGACGAATAATTTTTATTGCCTAGTATTAATTTCATTATTTATTACCTTTTAATATATGTAGGTCGGACTTTAGTCCGTCATTTCATTCATTAAATCCACATTTCCAAATCTTAGCCGCTGCATAAATCCCATCCATCACTGGATCTTTAATAGCATAATACGATTTCGAGTCAAATTCAAAGTGTGTGGCTAGTTCAATTTTAATGTTTTGATAAGACAAACAAGCGGTTTTGTTTGATCTTAAATAATCTCTAAACAATATCGGATACTGCTGGTTTAATCGACCCTTTTCTCGAATATGAATATGCGCTGTTTTATCGCTACTGTATCGATATCGAAAGAATAATTTCTTTAATTCTGGTGAGTGATCATCCACTCCTACTAAGTTATCTTGATTTGCTTGTTTATTATATTCAAAACCAGCAGTCACTAATTTTTCTGTTAACTCTGGAGTGTTCAAGTTTTTAACTGTCACTTGAATATCGATAATATCTTTAGCGGATAATCCCTCAACAGAAGTTGAACCAATATGATCAATTTGTATTATTAAATCAGACAGCATTGTTTTTAGTACTGTTTTTAGTTTTTGTTCTAACTTTAAATAATCAGTTGGCCAATTATTATCGTAAGGCACAATCTTAATATGAGACATGTTTTTCCCTGTGCATTAATTTATGGCCAACCCCGACTGTTAAAAATTTTTTCTTTATTGGTAAAGTATTGGCTAAAGTTATTTAAATAATAAATATTTTTATTTTAGTTAATCGATTTGTTATATGTTTTATGCATGTTGTGCACTAAAATAACATCTATAACTGCAGCAATTAAAATCCCCACAACATAACAAATTAAATCACTAAATTTAAAACCGAATCCCAATACCAGAGCACCTACCCTAGTATGACGAATAACATCAATCCAATTTGCGTGATACAGCTGAGAGAACTCTATACAAAATGCAAAGGTCATCGTCAATAACGCGACTGTTAAAGTGCTTGCCTTGGGTCGTAAACAACAAAAAATCCAAAATAACATCATCGCCCAAAGTGTATCACCTGCATATGTTGAAATTAACTGCGGCATTGGAATTAAAGAAGATCTTGAAAGTAATCCACATATAATAGTGATAACAAGCAAAACACTATACAAACTTAATTTACGCTTCATGTTTATCCTAAAATTGAATGTCTATTTATTAAGTGACAACTTCATCTATTAAACTTAAAGACATAAATTTACTATTTGAATCTTGTTTGTAATCCGAAAAGGGAGCACAAAAAGAAAACCCATGTTTTTGATATAATCGATGTGCGGGTACAAAATAATCCATCGCCCCAGTCTCTAAGCTTAACGTTTTATACCCACTTAGTTTGGCTTGCTCTACGATAAACATCAATAATTGAGAAGCTACACCTTTGTTTTTATAATTACTTGTCGTGCGCATTGATTTAATTTCAGCATGGTCTGTATCAAGTTGCTTAAATGCGCCACAACCCGCTAACTTTGAGTCATCCCATATCGTCCAAAACTTAACTGATGAATCTTTAAGTCCGCTTAAATCCAGAGCATGTTTACTTTCTGGAGGCGAGGTTTTTTTCATATCTTCAAGATGCTCTTGAAGTAAACCCAGTATTTCTGTACCTGTCAGATTATCAAGTTTAATTTTATACATAATATTTCCTTTTAGGTTAACGAAGTTTTATAGAATTTGTTTCATTTAGCTAAGTTAGATTTTTTTTATTGATAAGTTTAAATTAAACAAGTTATAAATATCAAAATAAACCTAGTCCAATATCACATTAATACTTTAAAAACCAAAATCACAGCATTTACAACAGTATTCACAACAATAAATCCAACAATTGCCATCTATAAAACCAAGAGTATACTGGCGCACTTTATAGTTAAGTATTTAGTCTAATGATCGCATTAATTGATAACATCAAAACATTATTAAATAAAGGAGATACACTACCATTTTCTATTTACAGTTCGATTCATGAACAAAAAATACTCAATGTGCCTATTGCAAAACCCTTATTAATTTTTGTATTAAGTGGTGTAAAAAAATTAGGCCCTAATGATGACATTATTTGCCAAACGAATGACTTTATCTTTTTATCGGATAGTTCATCTATTAATATGCGTAACATTCCAAATGATGATGAATATTTTGCGTTATTAATTGAATTTGATTATAACGATTTTAAAGATATTCCATTATCAAATTCAAATAAAAAAGATTATTTTATCGGGCAAAATACAGATCCACTTAATCAATGTTTACAACAATTTATTGAATGTTATAAATGGGCTACGCCTTCTATATTAACCTCTCGTAAAAAAGAAATTCTAACATTACTGTATGCGCTGGGTTATACCGACATCACCTCGATGATGGACAACAACAAAATCAGCCATAAAGTACATGACATTATTCATAGTAAAAATTTCATTGATATTAATACACAAACTATCTGCAAACAATTGTTAATGAGTGAATCAACATTACGTAGAAAGTTAAAATCAGAAGGCACTAATGTTCAAAAAATTAAAGACAGTGCGAAATTAGGCTTAGGATTACACCTTTTACAAACTACCGTTATCCCAATCGGTTTAATTGCAGATCAATGTGGTTATCAGTCTCAATCACGTTTTACGGATCGATTTAAACAACTTTTTGGATTAACCCCTTCTGAATTAAGAAAAACAAAGATGACGCTATAAAGCGAATACTTGCAAGTTTTTGCTCTAATTAAAATCCAAATAACTACTTAATATAACCTCTCTATTCAAATGAAACAAAAGAGGCTCTATATGCAATCTACACTTAAAAAAACAAGCTCATTACTTTTATCGATATTAATTATTTCATCAATGTCTTTATCTGCCATGGCGCAGTCATTTAACTTAAGTAGTAATGACATCACTCACGGTGAATTTATGGACAGTCAACAAGCATTTAATGGCTTTGGTTGCACAGGATCGGATCAATCTCCCCACTTAAAATGGTCAAACCCTCCAAAAGGTACCAAAAGTTTTGCGATTACAGCTTATGACCCAGATGCACCAACAGGCAGTGGTTGGTGGCATTGGCAGGTGATTAATATTCCACTGACAGTTTTAGAGTTAAATAATAACGCGGGTGACAAAAACAATAAAAAATTAAAACAAATCGAAAATGATTATGGTGTAAAAGGTTTTGGTGGTGCATGTCCACCTGCCGGACATGGTGCTCACCGTTATCAATTTACTGTACATGCATTATCGTTAAGTGTTCTAGAGGTCCCCGATGACGCATCAGGTGCCTTAACGGGTTATATGATTAATGCTAATACAATAGAATCTAAAACAATTGAAGCGTTGTATAAAAGATAGATTAAAATTAAACGGGTTATATGATTAATGTCAATCTATAGACAATAGAATCTAAAACAATTGAAGCGTTGTATAAAAGATAGAATAAAATTAAACGAGTTATATGATTAATGTCAAACTATAGAATCTAATACAATTGAAGTGCTGTATAAAAGATAGATTGAGATTACACAGCTAAATTTATACTCAAAACAAAGGCTAGATCAGTCACTAGCCTTTTACATTTTAATGGATAATGTAACAATTTAAATGTTCGACAATCTAAATACTACTCATATTAAAAATTAAATAATTATGTTCCAATATCTAAAATTGTTACAACAATCAAAGCTGTACAAGTTCTGGCAGCTATTCTTATTTATTGTTTTTTTGTTATTAAACCTAATTATATTACCTGCCCACAGTTTAGGCACAGACATTGGATTAAAATCCTTTGAGCATTTAGATGTTAACGTTATCTTCTTTTCTTTAATGTTTGCTACTACAGAAAGCATGCTGGTTGTTTTGTGGATAATGTTAATACAATCAAAAAAAAGCTGCCATACCAAATCAGCCGGCTCGGGTATGGTGATTGGTTTTATCAGTCCGTTATTATGCTGCACACCCGTATTACCCACATTATTGAGTTTAATCGCTGTTATTATCCCAAATTTTGATTCTAAGTTTGGTGTAAATATTCAATATTTTACCAATGTGTATCAAATTCCTATTTTAATCACGGCATTGTTGTTATTAAGTTTTTCGGTTTATCAGAATATGGTTTACCTCAATCGACGTGGATTCTAAGTTTGGTGTAAATATTCAATATTTCACCAATGTGTATCAAACTCCTATTTTAATCACTGCATTGTTGTTATTAAGTTTTTCGGTTTACCAGAATATGGTTTACCTCAATCGACGTGTTTAGTTTTAATAAAAACATAGGCTATGTTTTAAAATTGTGTTGCTGCACGTATCACTACTTAAATTCAAAGGTTTAAGGATTCACTAATATGTCACAAACACTCGTTTAAACGACTACTCCAGACATTTCTAATCCACTGAATAATTTAGTCAGGTTAACTGCAACAACAATTTAAAACATAGCCAAAAATTCACCCTGATATTTAACAGAATTTTGTTATCGCTTGAATCGACGTGTTGATCTAAGCCTCATGATAACTAAGTTTGTATATATGACACTAGACATAACAGCGAAATCCAATCTATAACCGAACTCGGCTGAGCTTTATGGGTATTTGGATTACTAACTAAAAAATAAAGGATTACTGAGGTGAATTTTATTCGTTTTGGTGAGAGGGGGGGTTATATTGGCTATGTTTTAAATTTGTGTTGCAGTAGTTGTAACCAATTGAATTCAAACAACATTCGGTATTAATCATGATATTGCTCTTAAACCAACACATAGGTTGTAATAACAACCCATAAAGCAAAACATACTTAGGTTAATTTTTAGCTGCAACAACAATTTAAAACATAGCCCTTATATTAAACTGATTACTTTTTATCCAAAAAAAAGCGCTAAGTTTTCACTTAACGCTTTAGTGCAACGTTTAATTCCAAAAAAGGACCATTGAAACTAAACTTAAAGAGTGCGATTGAAACATCAAGGAAGGTTTCCTTCCGCCAGATATTTCAAAGAGCGTTTAATGTCAAAAGGGACGTTGGCATTAAACTTAAAGAGTAACTTAAAGTGCGATTGAAATATCAAGGAAGGTCCCCTTCCGCCAGATATTTCAAAGAGCGTTTAATTTTTTATCTCTTCGAAAAATTAAACTTAAAAAGCCACTACATTGAAATACCACGAAGTATGAAATACACCATTGCTGCTAAAACACCAGATACCGGAACTGTAATAATCCAAGCCGCTATGATTTTATATAGATGCTGACGCTTAACCAATTCTTGTTTATAAGCTTTTTTCAGTTGTTTGCGTTCAGACTTAATGATCTTAGTAGTAAGCTGATTAACACTCTTTTTCTTAACCATTTCACGCATTTCTTCAATTGGCGCATTATGGAAATCGTTTAAGTAGTTTTGTAACTCTTCACGCTCTGCACCTTCACGAGTTTCTATTAACTCATGTAATTGGGTTGCGTATTCTGTTTTTAAGAATTCACGTAAGAAACCCACACCAAATATACCACCTAAAGCAATATGGGTTGAGCTTACTGGTAAACCTAGTTGTGATGCAATAATCACGGTTACAGCGGCTGCTAATACAATACAAAACGCACGAGATTTATCTAACTCTGTAATTTCGCTGCCAACTGTACGGATCAATTTAGGCCCAAACATCGCTAAACCTACAGCTAAACCTAATGCACCAATTAACATTACCCATAACGGTATGCCTGCAGTTGAATTAATTTCAGCAGATTGATATGCATCTACAATAGCAGCTAATGGACCTACTGCATTTGCTACATCGTTTGCGCCGTGAGCAAAACTTAATAAACCCGCTGCAAAGATTAATGGAATAGTAAACAAGTTATTAACACTTAAACGTGTATTTTCCATGGTTAATGACTGCTTTTTAATTGCAATTTTACAAATAACAAATACGATAATTGCAATCACTAAGCCCACTAAACCCGCTTCAATAATCGTTGCTCCTCGGCCTACTATTTCACCGTCTACTACTTTTGTTAATATTTCATATTCTTTTAATAATTTTTTAAAGCCCTTTAATACAATGTACATACCAAAAGCTAATGACATAACAGCCACTAAAATAGGCACATAAGTTGTGGCCGACTTTACTTTATCTTCGCGATACATAATAAAGTGTTTAATTAAAGCTAATGTTCCCGCGGCAAAGAAACCACCTAAAGCCGGAGAAATAACCCAACTTGCAACGATTTTACTCATCACAGCCCAATCAACAATCCCTAAGCCACCAGCTGCAATACCAGCACCTAATACACCACCTACAATCGAGTGAGTAGTAGAAACAGGTGCACCCATCCAAGTTGCAAAGTTAAGCCAAACAGCACCAGCAATTAAAGCGCCAGCCATTAACCAGATGTAATCACGTGTATCTGCAATACCACTTGGATCAATAATACCTTTTTTAATTGTTGAAACCACATCACCACCAGCTAATAATGCTCCAGCACCTTCACATACAGCGGCTAAACCAACGGCAGCTACTAATGAGATAGCACCCGAGCCTACAGCAGGGCCTACATTGTTGGCCACATCGTTAGCACCGATGTTGATTGCCATATAACCACCAGCTAAGGCAGCAAAAATTAATAAGTAGTTACTTGCGCCAACAAAATACAGCACATATAAGAAGATCCCTAAAAGAAATGCTACGCAAATTCCGTAACGTAGGCTCCAATGAATATTTTCCAAACTACTTAGTTTGTTATCAGGGTTTGACATGTTTTGTCCTCACTAAAGGGCAGGTTATAGGCTAAATAAATTGGTTAAAATTTTCCTGAAAATTCAGGTGTAAAATAAATCGCGGGTATTGTCATAAAAAAGAAGTCATAAAGCCACAAAACTTATCATTTTTTTGTAATTATTTTGATATTTATAAAAATTTGAAATCGACTTTATTATTTATAATGTCTCTTTATTTTGTGACATGCCTATAAACATTGGGCTGCAACTTAAATACAGCAATAATTAACTGCTCATTATTTAAAAATAATTACTTTCACAATAAAAAGTAATCAACAATTAATCACTGAAAAGCGTCAAGTTTTCAAAATAAAATAACTTTGGGGGTTAGAAGCTGCAGATTGGGTAAATTTAAAGCGCTGAATAACTAAGACTAAATATTCTAATTGAAAATGATTGCATTATTTATGCGTTTGTAGGGTCGATTTCCTGTATTAAGTATTGTTTATTAGATAAGTAGGTTGTTTGTATGTGATTTGTTGACCGTAGCCGTTTGTAAGCGGGTTATTCAACTTAGTGCGGTGCAACCACATAAGTTAAACACTATATTTAACAAGGGGTTTGTTATTGCTTTTTTTATTTTCATCCAGTTTTTTTAAACCTCTTGGCTTTTTGAGCGGACATTTTTTACAAGTTAATAATACAATCTATTTAGGCTGCTTTTCTTCGCATCGGTTTAAATTCAACTTGCATGTGTGTTGAGTCTATTTTGAAATCTTTGCACGATGTTTCCAACTCTAAACTAATGGCGCTTATCTTCTTGTAATCACTCAGTTCAATATGATTATTTAATAACGACAGTTTTGTATTTGATAACGTGGACTGATCAACCTTTAAACGGATTTTTTTAGCGTCAATTTGTAAATTAATGTACAAAACGGCTTTATTAATTGAGATTTCTTTTGAAGTCATCCAAGTGGCTATATCGATATGTTTGATTAAAGATTGTTTTTCGGGTGCAATGTTGATCGTTTTGATCGTATTAGTTTTAGTCTTTGCCATGTTAACCACCTTATTTAAAATAAATATTCGATGGACTAACTTTAATGAGTTTTAGAGGTTAAAAAAATCGGTCAAATGGGTAAAATATGGCCTAAGCCAAAATGTTGATTATTTATATCGTTTGGGTTTTTCAAAGAATATTCAGGCGGGATTATTGTAAGGCAGGAGTTCAACTATTTTTTTAGGGAAGTTATCCGATAGTACTTAAAAAATAATACGGGTTAATTTTAAATCACCCGATTCAAATATTAAACTTTCTAATTAATATCATCCAAACTTAGAATTTCTTAAATATATTATTCACATCCGCTGTATTTTAATAATCGTTTATTCTCTATAAGCGCACAATCATAAATATCATTACCTTCCAAATCTAACAGCACTACATTTTTAAATTTTTTAAGTGCTGCAATAGAAGTAATCTGTTTATTAGCTAAATCAATAAACTCTAAATCTTCAATATTTTCCATATTCGAAATATCATTAATATTATTATCCCAAAAATCAATACTTTTTAAATTGTTAATATTTTCAATCAAATCAAATGACTCAAGTTTACTTCGTTTGATTGCTATTTCTTTAAGCTCAAGCCCAGTGAGAAAATCCAAACTATCTATATTACTATTTTCTATATAAATCGATTGAAGACTTTTTAGGTTTGCTATCGAGTATTTATTAATGATATTAACATTCACTAATTTTAAATTTTGTAAGCTCGGAAAAAAACTAAAATCAATATCTATTGTATTATTGATAACACCGGTGATAATAAGTATTTCTAAACCTTTAAAACCAGCAATTGTATTTAATGTTAAATTATTAATACTACTGATATTATGTAGTTGCAAATTTTGAATATGATCCCAAGATTCAAGTCCACTTAAATCAATATCACCATTACAAATTATGGAATGCATCTTAATAAGCTCACTCACACTACGTAAAAGCACTATATCACTTGTTGTATTATTAGAATCACTGATACATTCTAATAAATCATGACTTAAATTTTGTGTATTGGGTGTTAACTCAATTAACTCAGATCGGTTTATGGGTTGATCTAATTGTTTAACTATCCATTTATCAACATCAAATGACACGTTTGAAATTAAATTTAATCTTTTATCATTACTATTATTTATTCGATCTAAATAGTCATTTATTAAACCATCAATATCAGTGTCATCATCTATTCTTGTTGTATCTATATTTTTCCATTGACCCTGTATCAAACGAAATTCGACTTGCCAGCTGTCAATTGTTTTTTCAGATAACAATAAATAGTTAAAGTCATTACCTCTTATAATTTGACTATTTTCTTTAGTTATTTTTAATAAATTAAATTGATAACTCAGTTGTTGATTACTTGGATCGAAAATATAATGACTTACTTCTTGTTTTTGTTGATCGTAATTATTCTCTAACACAACCTGTTCAGATATCAATTCAACTGATAACACAGATGTTTTTTTGACAGGTTTTTTTTTGACAGTTGTATTATTTACAATTACATTTTGTAAATCGCTGTTTTCTTTAATTGATGTTTTAATTTCTGTTTTAATTGCTGTTTTAATTAATAGTTCTTGTTGAGGATTTTCTAATTGACTAGTTGCTTCAGAATCAACACCACTTATATTATAAACAACCACAACCACTAATAATAAAATAAGCCCTAATAAATACCTAGATGACATACATGTATTTCCTAAAAAAATTAACTTTAATCATTTCATGATCGTAGTTTTTTAAGCACAGTGGGTACAATTATTTTATGTACAGGTTTAACAAAAAACATATATAACTTACCAAACCAGTTTTTCACATGAACCACTGTAGTGGTATACAGCAGGGTATTATTTTCTTGGCCTGTTGATTGACCCGCTGATTGGTCTGCGGCCGGCTCTGTAGTTGATGCGGCGCAGAGGAAAAAAGAAACCTTCACAGTTAAATGCCTGTCACTGTCTTCTAATATTATTTCTTGATCGGATAAAGCATATATTGAGAAGATACCCAGCTGATCCCCTACTTTGTATTGTTTGTCAGTTTTGTTGTCTTTAACATCTGATAAGGCCCCTAAGTCTTTAAGACCTAGTTTTGACACAATGCTGTTGCGAAAACGCATTAAAGCGTTGATCCAATTGGGAGTGTTTTGCATCAGTTCTAAATAGATATCTAAGGCAGTACGATCGCCTAGCTTGATCTTGCGTTTGTGACAGTCATAAAAGTATGCATCGGTTGTGTAATGACTTATTTTTGAATTGTGGTTAATGTCCATTTTATGTCCGTAATGCTAAAAATAGATGAGCATGATACCTATAAACTTAAAAAGTTTCCTTATCTAGATTGTTACAAAATTAATTGCATTTAGAACTGCTGGCTGATGGTTGTATAAAGTTAGACATCACTTCAAATAGGCGTCAGCACAAAGAGTGTGCTGACAAGTAAATATAAACTTAACTAATAATTACAGGGTTAATCACCTTACCCCCAATAATACGTTTATCAATAACACCCTGAGCTATACCAATTGATTTAGCCAAGGTTTTACCAGCTGCTGCTAAACTTTCGTCTAATGATATATCTGGGTTAACCGATGTGCCTGTCTCGCTATTAAATGGCATTGACACAATATCTTTTACTGCACCTTTTTTGTAGACCGCTTCTAAATCACCAATAATACCTGGGTTAATATTCGAGCCATAAATAAACATACTATGATGGTTTTTATTATGGTTACGCCCGCCATTTGAGTTACGCACTAATGTTCGACCAAATGTATTTAAATTAGCAAAATTAACACGATCATCTAAATTGGCATCTACTAAGCCTTGGTGCAACTGTGCCAATACATTCATCGTATTCACACTTTGTACGGTTTCTTTTATTAAGGTGTCGTCTTGGTGGTTATCACTGCCACATTCAAGCCCTATCGTAACAACAGGGGTAATGTTTAAACGAAACAATGCAATCGCCATTTTGACTTGGTTACTTGGATCGTTGCCATTCACATCGGTAATTAAATCATTTAATGACTCACCAATTTGTTTGGCTTGTGAGCGAGACTGGGCGTATTGATCAATAAAATTCATTTGAGCTTTATTGCCTGAAATTTTAGTTTGTTGATAAATACGATCAATTGATTTATCACGGATTCTATTTAAGTCGTCCATATAAGAGTAACCACCCACAAATAAACTCTTAATATCATTTGGGTTTAATTTTGAAATGGTTTTACCTTCACTTGCATAAGTCTTTCCGCCAAGTACAACAGGCTCAGCCATTAATGTAGCTAATCCCGACCTTGTTTCTTGGGCCAATAACGATGGTAAGTACTCACTACCTGAGCCGTCAGCGCCTTTTATTGCCCCACTAAAACCAAGCACCGCACTAAATTCAGGATGTGCATTGGCACCGGTGGCAATATTCAAACAAGACATATGATCCAACCAAGCTTGGGGTAATAATGACCAGATTTTACTGGCACGAACTTGCTGGCCACCCATAAAAAACTGGGTGCTGTTTGCAAAATCATCCGCTGTAATATCAACCCCATTAATAGTACCTAGATTCATATCGGGTAAATCAAGCGCTGAGGCATGCTGAATATACCGCCTTACATCGTTGATATTTTCAGGGTCTATATTAGGATCCGCATACATTCCCGGGCCATTTGCATTAATAGGATCGCCGTTTTGATTTAAACTCATGATTAAGTATTTATAATCCATGGCTTGTTGTGCAGCATGTAAAGGTTGGCCCAATAAAAATGCCGCGGGTAAACCCGTTGCCATTGATCTTAAGGCTAAGCCTTGGCTGGCCAATAATGAGCGAGTGATAAAACTACGTCGATTCATGTTTTTATGTAATTTAGTCATTTTAAAAACCCAACCCTATTACGTCATTTGAAGTACAAGCGGTGTACCATACATTTTTCATTGCAGCGCCTTTTGAAAGACTTAATCCGCATTGTAATACGCTTTGATTGTCATCAATAATATCTAAAGCCAAATCGGCACAATTACCCTTTTCTCGACTCACATCCCAAACAAAGGTTAATTCTTCAATGGCAATAGGGTAGCGTTCTTGGTTAGGCAAAATACCCATAATATCTTCGACTATCGCTTTGATCGAAGTTGTATAGTCGTTTGGATCAAATGCATTTGAACTACCCACTACTTTATTACTGATTGAGCGACACACATAATCGTAAGCTTTAGATTGGAACGCACCTAATAATGTAGATTGCACAAAATCAGCGTCACCACGAGCGTAACCGTCTCTAGGAATCAATGACACGGATTGTGTGGTTGAGCATAAATTTCCCATCGGCTCCAATCCTCGCTCCACTCGTACTTTATTATTACGGGTATTCAGTGCATGACAAAAATGATTTGAGCGACTTAAACTAATAAAAAATTCGCTGCTCTCAAATGTTTGGCTCGTTGTATTGGCGTGTACTAATTGCGATGAAAAAATATCCACAATCAAATCGTTAAACGAAAAACCATCTTTAAAGTTTTCGATCACTTGTTTAAACACAGGGTCTGACGAATTACACTTTTGGCTATTGGCCCATAAGCATACTTTTTGTGCCCAAGCGCTGGCAAATAACGGGTGGTTGGCTAAGGTATTGGCTAAATCGTGCATTGTATTAATATCTGCATTAACCCCTTTAAATGCAAACGAGGCTATTTGAGAGTCATCAAATTCTTTACCACGATTATCATAATCTTGGTATTTCATAAATACTTTGCGCATTGGATCCAATAAACGGTGACAGTCATAACAAGCACTATCTTGCGGCGCATGATCAGGGTCCAGCTGTGCAAGCGCCATTTGATTATGCTGAACTGTGACATCGTTGGTTTCAAATATTTCCCCAATGGCTGTAATTAAAGTCTGGTTAGTAGTGATTCTAAATTGATTGTCACTATTAGTTTGGAATGTATTATAAAAAGGTAACGTGCTGAAAAAGCCCACTCTTGGAGTGCGTAACGTAAATACACTGTTAGCAGGTACGGCGCGAAGGGTCGCTGAAAATTCTTCAGTGAATTCAAACGTGGCCGCTTCACTTTGTAAACCAAACTCAACTTCACGCCAATCATTAAAGTCGGCCTGGGTTAATCCGGGTAAATCATCAAAACGCAATTCTTGTCTTGGATTACTGTCGGCGTAACTTAATGCCGCCAACACTGCAGTGGTCACTTGGTATGTTTTAGTATTAATCACTTTATTAAATGGTTCGTTATTATTGATTATATCCATTGCGGTTAATGGGAAATAATCTACTAAATTGTCGAATAACCAATTGCGATCAACCGGTTTATTATTACCAATACGATCTAACTGTGCGTTATATGCGAAGTTTTCACCTTGGTTTTTTTGTTGTAACGCAATACGCATAAAGTCTTTAATTTTGTGTTGGTATAAATCAGTTGATTGCCAAAGTTTGATGTTTTGCGCAAGCATGCTTTGATCAATTTGATTATCAACAATAATTTGATCAATTTCTGATTGTGATACCACCTCACCTGTTAATAAGTATTTCACCTTTATTAAACCCGTTAGCGGGTTAATCACTTCAAATTCGATCACTTCCTCAGGTTCGATCTGACTTAAGTCGGTGTCGTTAATGGCTTGCTGTTTAATACCTTCCATACAACTCACCGCTTCATCACTTAACCAATCACCAGTGGTTGGCATTCTACGAGAACAGGCATTTTCACCCCAAGCTTCGTATCTTTGTTGATCCACTAATTTAAGCAATAAAGAATTACCTGGCATTTCGTGGTCAATTAATAATTCATCTTCGCAGCCTTCAATTAATGAGGGTTTGCCAACTAAACGTAAATGACGATCACTAGAAACTAAATCTAATTTTCCACCCAAAATATCAGGAGTTATATTATGACAAGTGGTGCAAGCGTACCCATTTAATAAACTATCAAAAGATTCACATATCTGAACCTCGCTTTGGGTATCGGTTTGAGTCGTTGTGTTTGAATCCGTTGTTGTGTCGGTTTGGCTTTGGGTTTGGGTTTGTGTAGTAGAGTCAGTTTCAGTCGATGTTGTGTTTTGCTCTAAATCTGAGTTGTCTATTGCTTGATACACATAAGACTCCACACAATCTACTTCTTCACGGCTTAACCACTTATCACTTGTAGGCATTTTAGCGGTACAGGCATTGTCACCCCAAGCTTCGTATTTTTGTTGATCAATTAATTTAAGTAATAAAGAGTTACTAGGTGTATTTGCATCAATTAATAACTCATCTTCACAACCCACAACTAACGAAGGTTGGTTAACTAAACGTAAATGACGATCGTTGGATAATAAATCTAACCCACCCCCAATATTTTCAGGGTTATCACTATGACAAGCCGTACAGGCATAATCAGTTAATATCGTTTCAAGGGACTCACAGATTTGTACCTGGGTTTGGGTAAATGTTTGATTTTGGGTATTTGTAACTGTGTTTGTATTTAATGCTGTATTGTTTTGGGTATTGTTTTGAGTGTCAGTAGAGCCAGAATTTTGATTGACCGATTGAGTTGAATCATTATCCTCTTTTGAAAGATCGGACTCATTGTCTTCACATGACAATAAACTTAATGAAAAAAATAAGGCAAGAGTAAGTTTATGTAATTGCATGAAGCACCTAAAATAAGGAATGATCAGGCTAATATAGGATGCATTTAGCTAAAAATCTGTGACAATTAGTTCACTTCTAATAAATACCTTATTTGTTACACAATTGTAGTGTCGTTCTTTGATGGGGTTCGCGCTTTTGATTGAAGTAATATACATTTTTGACTATGAGATTTAACAGCAAAAAAACAAAAACAGGTTATATTGCGTATTATGTTTATGTTTTAAACCTAATGCTTTAAATTTTAATAAGGTGGGGGGATTATCTTCTAAGTGTTAAATTTTAATGAAATACGGAATAATCATTAAAATCACAGCCGCAATAATTAGAAGTAATACACTTGCAAAAAGGTAAGGCAAAACAAACAACGCGATACCCACACAAAATGGAATGAGCTTTTTTTGTTTTTTACCATAGATAAAATAACCAAAACCAACCCCACCAAATAAAACACTCAAAAACATGAATGGTATAGTTTCCATCTTAAACGCCTTATTTTAGATTAGTGTTTATTTATGTGAGATCAAATCTTGTTTAACTATTACCTAACACTCGTTGATTATTGTTTGAGTTAAATCGGTAATACAAATTATAGACTGCTTTTGTTTAATATTATGTGACTCCTGTTGCCCTATCAATATAGATTTCATACCTAACTCTCTAGGTGTCAGATAGTCATTAATATATGAGTCACCCACAAATACAGCATTGTGTGTAACACAATTAACTTGTTTTAATGCATAGTTGTAAATGTCGTGATGCGGTTTGCTTTTACCAAAATCAACTGAACTAATAACACTTTGAAAAAAACAGTCTAATTCGTATTTTTCTAACAACATTTTTACCAAACCCGATTGATGAGTATTAGTCACAATAACTAATTTATAATGTGTCGCAAGCTCTTTAAGTATTGTTTTTAGACCTTTAAACGGCTGAATATGCAAAGCCCATTCATTGATATAAATTTCAATGAATTGTTTTTGAACTTCAAGACTTAACGGTTTGGCTTTAACCTGTATTAAAAAGTGATCCAGCACATCATTCAGTGAAAATTCCAGTAAATCAGTTTGATGTTTGTCTTCTAAATAGTTAAACGATTGTTCCCACTTAATAATAAACCCGGCATAACTTAATGCAGCACCCTGTTTGGTTAAATAATTAAACGCATTAATAAACGATTTAGATTGGCGCCCGTGTTTATAACTAACGATGCTGCCAAAAAAATCAAAAAGAATAGTATTGATCATTAATTAATCCTGATGATTGTTAAAAAATAAAATAAAATAAAAAGCAGTGATATATTAACAAATTTAACTATGAACGCTATACCCGATTAAACACATTCACCCTGTTTTTTTCAGCAACAATACCGCTCGATACGCCCCCATTGCTACAAAGTTTGCCACCTGTTGTTTGTCTTCTATTATCGCTTTGATGTATTTAAAACTAAAAGCGGGGTCCACTATATAGTTATTAACATGCTGCATTTTCACTTCTAAATGGCTTTTGTTTTCTAGGTAACTTAATACAATAGACAAATCTCGATGTTCATAAAAATAGAATAAGGCATGGCCGTTTACGTTTAATTTTTCGAATGAATTATCTAAAATAGTTTGCCAGCTTGTTGGCATATTCTGTACGGTTGCTGCTGTTAGAATATCCGATGAGCTGATGTCTATTTCATTTTCAGCTAACACAAACGAGGGAGTTAACCACATTTTATTGTAATCACACAGCTGAGGGTGTAAAAATAACATTAGGTCGTGGTTGTTTTGATAGTTGTTTAGTTCAGTTAAGTCTTGATAGCTACAGTCTATGTTGGGTGCATTTTTATTTAATAGTTTGGAATATTCAATATCACGATACATCACATCAACCGCACTTATTTTTTTGGCACTGAGTTGATTATTTAGAATGTCACCTTCAAAAAATTTGCCACAACCTGGTATTAAAATATGTTCAAATTTACTTTTGCCTATCAAGGTTAAAGCTTGTTCAAGATAGGTTGAGAATAAATTTTTGGCAAATATTGACTGTCTGATTTCACTAATATACACACTGTTGTATATCTCTAACCAATTATTGGATTTTTTCTGTTCCAAATTTTTAAAAATTTTCTTTTGCACATCTAAGTAATTGATAAACGTTAGGTTTTGCTGTGAAGGAATAAGTTGCAGCTCTACTTCGGTATTAAGTTTATTTAAGTCAGTAAACAAATGTGGATATTGTTGGCTTAAACTATTAAAAAGATTATCCACCACTTTTAAAAGTGAAATAGAAATGACTTGATCGTGCATAATTCCCCCAATAAAAAAGCCGGCATTTGCCGACTTTTAGAAGTTTATTTACTTGATTGTTCAGCTTAATATAACAGAATCACGTTCAATACCAGAAAAATCTGCCACCTAATATTAAACAACCATTGAGAAGTTTATTTTTAGCTTACATGATTAATCAGCTTAATATATCAGAATTACGCCCTACACCCCCAAAATCTGTCACTTCACCTTCGGCCCCCATTGCATAAGCTACCGTGTTTAATAAATCATCATTATTAGCGCCTGAAAATACTCGACCTGTCACAATACTTGGGTTAGAAGTAATTAAGGTAAACGGGGCTTGCCATGCGTCATGGGCTCTGCCGTCCCCCATATCCGTTACCTGTAAAATCAAAGTCGTATCTAATAACGGTTTATCATTGCCGTCTTTTGTTGTTTTTAGAACACGAACCAACTCAGCTAATTGCTCAGTTAAATGTGAGCGCATTTTGGTATACAACCCATCAGGGCCACCATGAATACTTTGATGATAAGAATGCTCGGTGGACAAGGAGGGAACATAATGATCCGCTTGGGTACCGCCTAACTGCAATGAGGCTATTTTTGTTAAATTACAACGAAAAGCCATGGCGATGGTTTCACACTGCAAAGCATTAATTTGTGCGAAGTTGTTGAGTAAGGCCCCGGCATAAGGGGTTCGAGTATAATCGGCACAGCCAGTAATCGGCATATTATTATCTGCTAATCTAAGCTCTAACGTCTGCAGCGCTATTTCTGTTTCCTCTAAACGCTCTAACTCAAACGAACCCAGTTTTTGCTTCAGAGTATTAAGCTCCGCTCTATTTCTATCTAAAATAGTTTGTGAACGCTTTAAGCCTGCGTCAGACGTATCCACAGTGCCACCAAATAATCGTTTAAATGCCGCGTCAGGATCATTTTGCATGGGCGCAAATGCCCCAGCTCGTTTTGTCATTACTGGCCCAGCTGATTCAACCCCTAATTGTATGGAAGGGAATGCAGATGCCGCGCCGATTGTTTTTTCTAATTGCACATCTAATGTATTGTTGCCTCTACCTAATAACAGCTCAGTATTACCATGTTTTCCCGCATTTGTTTTACAATCACTAAAAAACATACAATCGTCTTTATAAGCATCTAACGGCATCGATGTAGAATTCATTATTAGATTACCCAACGAACCCGTTGGTGTATATGAACCTTTTGGTGCACCGTCTGGAATATAAACAAATACAACCCGCTCAAAACCACTGGCACTTGGGGCCGCTAACCCTGCTCGTGAATACATTAAACCTGCTGCTAACGGCATTGACTTTAATAACGCTGCCGATATCCCGGATTGACCCGCTGTTTTTAAAAATTGGCGGCGCTGTACATCTTGTGGTGTTTTTAATTTTTTCATAATATTTAATCCTTCAAGCGTTATTACTAACGATTGCCTTGTTTTCTGAATCGAACAATGTCACTTAAACCAAAAATGATAAACGCTTCTTTTAAATTCATGCCTGCCCCACTCATGGCAGAGGCCATATCGTCCATAACACAGGTATTGTCCGACTTTTCTTCGTCGGTTAATACATTGGTTTGTAGATCGTAATGGTTGTATTCATCTGGGCCAGTTCCTAACATAAAGCGGAATGATTTCTCTAACGCACAGTGTTGAGCTTTGGGTAAGGTACTCATAATGTCAGCAAGGGCGACTCCACCTTCAAAGTCTATTTTTTCGCTTAAGTTACCTGTATAAATACTTTCATATCCATACAACGCCGATTTATGATATTCACGATTTTCAGCATCTTGCCCTGTAAAATCGACAGATAATCCATTTTCATAAGTGCTGCGTTTTACTCCAACCGTATCATAATCTTCTAAACCCACCCCCAGTGGATTGATGATACGGTAATGACAACTACCACATTTCGGATCATCGGTATTGATGTACTCTAAATGAGCGTTCCGAATCAAACCGTTGTCCTGTGCTTTAGCTTCTTCAACAAACTGCTTTTTCTTCTCTCGTAGTGCTTCAAAGTCGGCTCCTGATGGAATAGGGGGTAAATGCTGGCACAACAAACGTTCTCTAAACTGATTACCACGAATAATAATCGAGCTATGTTGTGCATTTGAATGCCCAGCTAAAAACGCACCCGTTAATAAAATACCACCACGATCAGGTGTCGCAGCTTTAACAAAGTCAGTACCGGTGATTCCAGTCATGCCATAAAAGACAGCCAACTCTTCGTTTACATGGGTATTACCCGCTTGATATAAATCGGCAAAAGGTACGTTGTCATCAAACAATACAGCCAAAAAATTGAGACGTAATTCTTGAACCATCGCGGCGCGAATGCTGTCGGTGAAATCAGGAAACAACAAAGCGTCTTTATTGTCATTCAAAATGGGTTCAACATTCACCCATTCTTCAATGAAATAACCAAAATGCTGTTTTGCTTCGGGTTTAGCTAATAATCGCTCGATTTGAGTCCGAATCACGTCGTCGCCGACTAACCCAGCATCTGCCGCTGCAATTAATTCTTCGTCTGGGGTAGAGCCTGTATAGGTATAAGCCAAGAAGGTCGCTACTTCGTATGTGGATAATCCAAAAGCACCATCTGGAATCTGGGGCACAGTTGGTTTTGGTATTGGTTCACCTTGAGATATTTCAATTGATTCAATAAAAATACTTCGGTTGCCACCATTATCATAAGGGGTTGCCACTACTAAACCGTAGTCACCCACATAATCTTTGACTAAAAAGCTAAATGTCTTGAATTTTTTTACCGCGGGGGAATCATCACCGGTATCAATCGAAACCAATTCTTCAACAGAGTTATGAGCACTATGTTTAGATGCAATATAAATCTCTAATTTAGGGTTATCGGTTTGCACTCGAATTCGAATTAAATCGGTACCTGTAAAATTATACAACATCCCCCAATTTGCACTATGCCCATACTCCCCAGTCGCGTTACCCCCTGAATATGAATTACTCCCCAAGTTTGGTGGGCTTTCTGAATGCACGGATCCTACTGTTCGATACGTAATAGGCAAGTCATCATAAAAAGCTTGAAGCTGCGCTTTTGTTTGCCCTACTTCTGATTTATATAAAAAGTTAACCGATGTCATCGCGGCTTTTAATGCGGTTTTCATGCCTTCAACATTGCCTGCTGTGTCTAACTCAGTAACTGGGCTATCAAACATAGCTCTGTAACTAGTTACCTCGTCGGTTGTTAATGGACGTCTAAATAATTGCTTCGCTACTACATTGATAAACACATCAACGCAATCTGACCCACAAGCATTAACACCACGAATATTATCGAAATTTTGTGTAACCGAATACTCAATCACATCATCGGCTGCCGCTCTAAACCCATCAATACGTGCAACATCAATCGAGGAATCAACTTGGTTTGAGAACCCTTCAATTTGAGTATTACCCACTAAAGTGCTGATATCTACATTAAAACCAAACAAGTCATTAATTGTATTTGTATACTCACGCACCGTTAATAAACGCATTTGGCGTGGACCAAATTTCATTTCGTCGTCTAATTTTTCACATGTTTGACTTACAACCACTTCTTGCCAAGTCATCATAAACGCTTCGATGTCCGCAGCACATTGACGAGTACAAGTATCGGGATCGGAAGAAGGCATAGTGGCATCGATTCTTGTGTAAAGATCTGGATCGGCGAAATCAAATAAATATTGATTGATTTTAATAGGTGAGAACGAACCAACTGTCATCTCTTGTTGGCCTTTGCCCCCATTAGGTTTGCTGCTATCTTCAGAGTCATGGCAGCTTGAGCACATTTCTAGATACAAACGTTCTCCTACGATTGGATCACCTTCTAACACAGGTTGAGTATTGATTATTGTATTATCCATGTCAGATAACGCACCATCATTAACAGTAAGCTGAACTGTATAAATGGCATCTGAGGCAAAGGTGATAGTGACCGATTCAGTGGTTGCGGTTTCGCCATTAGCAAAATCCCAAGCATAAGTAAGATCTACTCCTTCCGGGTCACTTGAATCCGCCGCACTAAATTCATACTTAAAATTACCTATGTCCGTTTTTGTAATAACCGCATTAGGTTTGGCATTAACAATGTCTGGCGCTTTGATGGTTAGTGTGATGTTTTCACTTTTTTGATTGCCAGCTGCGTCGGTTACATGTAAAACAACCTGATAAGTGCCTGCTGTTGTATAAGTATGCGTTGGGTTGGGCTCTTCGTTATTGTTGCTGTTGTTACTATCATCACCAAAGTCCCAAACAAAACTAAGGGTTTTACCTTCAGGATCAAGTGACCCCATTGAACTAAAATCTACTTTTAAGAAGTTTTTAGCCAATACTGTAATCATCGCATTAGGGGTTTTATCCTCAATATTTAGCGTAATAAATGTACTGTCTGAGCTGCCTTTTTCATCAATAACCATTAATGAAATGTATTTATCACCTGTGGTTGTAAACCTATACATGGCCTCGCTTGTTTCTTGAATAAATTCACCGTTAAAATTCCAACGATAAGTCACAATTTGACCATCATCTGTGGAGGACTCACCACTTAAACTCACCGTGTCATTTAAATTAGACAATAAATTAATCATAGGCACAGGGGTGTGATTGACTGTTGTATCCAGCACAATGTGCCTTGTCATAGACTGATTATCAATTAAATCACTAACAGTTAATGTCACCGTATAATTACCCGCTTGCGCGTATTGGTGTTGCGGTTTTTCTAATATAGAGTGTTGATTATCACCAAAATCCCAAGCATAACTGAGTATATCTCCATCCATGTCTGAGCTAACCGAAGCATCAAATTGAACCAATAATAAATTTGAATCCACATTAAAATCCGCAATCGGTGTGGCGTTAGCTGCGTTTACTACCAGCATTAAATCGGTTTGTGTCATCCCACCGTTGCCATCTGTCACAGTTAATATAATGTGTTTAGTACCCGATTGAACAAAATCATAACTGGCCAATTGACCAATCAGTGTTTTTTCGCCGTTTAAATCCCACATATAAATTAAATTGTCACCGTCCAAATCACTTGAGTTTTGCGCTGATAACATCACATTTAAATCTTGTTGTTCAATCAGATCAATCTGAGCAGTAGGATTATGATTAGCGGGAGCGGGGTTTGATTCAAACCAAATACTACTAAGCAGCGCTTGCCATTGTTGTTGATCATCTTGCTGGCTAAACTCAATACCACTATGCTCTGAAGGTGCAATAGGGTGAGTTTTAGCTTTATCCAATCGAGTTTGATCACTACCTAAATATCCAGAAATACCTGCTTTAATAGACGCCGCGGTATAATCAGCAGTTTGACCAAAAAATAAATCGGTTTTAGCCGCAACACCTGCATTTGAGACATAATGACAATTTGAACAGTTGTTTTGTTTTAACAGATTAATTGCAGCGTTAGACAACTCAAACGCGCTTGCTGCATTTGATTCAACTGTCACCAGCATTATTTCAGAGGACGAGTCTTGGCCATCACTTACTGTTAAGACAAGAATATAACTACCGCTATTTTTATAATTATGTGACATCAACTTGGTTGATTCAACTGACGTATGATCACCAAAATCCCACTGATAACTCAAATTAGTGGACTCATTATCAAACGAAGTCAGTCCATCTGCGACAACAGATAACCCAACAATATTTAATGGTTTTGTTATTTGAGTAATTGGCGGCGTATTATTTGGGTTAAATACTACTTTTAATACAGTAATTAAACCTAACGACACCTGAGTGCTTTTATTATTAACATCGGTGACTATCGCAAAAATTTCATACTGCTTATCTTCTTGGTTTACTGGATAGGTATAAGTTGTAGCGGTGCTTAAAGCCGAACCATCACCAAAATCAAACTCAATCAGAAATGGACCATCACCCCTTATTTGCGGCAAATTAACATTAACAACTTGACCGGTTAATAATGCATTTTGACTGAATTGAATAACAGGGGCTGTATCGTTCGAATTATCGTTATCAACTGGGACAAACTCTGCTTTTTTCTCTGTGCAGCCCATAATTAAAACAGCTAGCATCAAAGATACGGCTGTGGATTTTTTTATTAGCATAATATTTTTTGTTCTCATGTTAATGAACATTGTTTTTTGCGAATGGATATTTTGATTTAGGGTGTTTAGATAAAACTAAAAAAAATTACAATTATTAATTGTTTAATTATTTTTGCAGTGATTTATATTTAAAAAATAACGACACCCACTGCCCACCCACAACTACACTCGCGTTTTATTTTACATATTGTGCAAAAATAAATAGAATCACTATTAATAAGTCATTTTATTTAAATTGGATGCCTAAACACCTATCACACAAAAAATTCCATTTAAAACATAACTCTAATTGCATTTTCACTATTTAGAAAACATAGAAAATATTAAAAACTTATACAGTACAATCTTATATTTGAAATTATTGTTTTTATTTAAAATGATTATAGGTGTTAGAAAAAACAAATATGTTACAACCCACTTGAAACAACAATACAACTACTTATGTAATACATTAATTATTTTAAGTTCAAATTAAACATTACAAATAAGATATATAAATAAAATTAATCAATTAAATTAAATTAGCGTTTTAGGCTACAGCTACCGACTACACAGCCTTCTTACGCTCTAAAAATTCACATGATGAGTTACAAATATAAGTATTTATAACTTTATAAATACAAATTATTTAATATTAAAATTACAATCCAGTAATAATTAAAAAAATAAAATTAGCTGTTAAATCTTTAGTTAACGATTATTAAAAATAAAATTACAGTCCATAAAATTTCACACAGTGTCATTAAATTTTAAAAAATATAATAAACTGCACTATTAAGTTAACAATAAACTAAACAGTAATAATCCATTTAAAATCTGGATTAACAAACATAAATCCTAATTATGGATTCTTGTCCTTTATTTATTGTTATATTG
>JALJPK010000005.1:185662-198624 GCA_022968985.1 Pseudomonadales bacterium
AAATCATAAAACGTTATAAAAAATGAGATATATTTATTTTTTATGCTAAGTATATTGATCATAATATTTCTGATCTAAAATCAGAAAAATTAAAATTTAGGTCTTAGTTGTTAGGTCTTAGTTGTTAGGTGTTAGGTGTTAGGTGTCAGGTGTCAGGTGTTAGGTGTCAGGTGTTTATTATGTTGTTACATGCTTGATAAAAACATAATATTGAAACTGTAGGCGTAGGCTGTGTGGTTACAATTTTTGCTTTAGAATAAAAAATGTAGCTTATAAGGGATGTGTTTATGTTTAACATCACGTTTTACGTTAAGGATAAAACTCAAAGGTGCCACTTATTTTGCGATTACGTCGCCTTTAATAGATATTGTCAGTGTCATCATTAAAGATCAAAATCATTAATAACTGTATCGCAACTAATATTCGAGACTATTATTCGAAACTAATAACAGAAGAGCATCACTTAGACGATGTGTGTTTATCTTTGCTTTTCCTTGTATTGTATTGTATTGTCTCAAAAAACGGCGTTATTATGTCGTCCTACATTCAATTAGCTGATTTAGACAAACAACAATTAAAAGGCAGTGTCAAAATACTCAAAGAGTAATACACATTTAAACGACGTATTAAAAAAAGGCTGATTTCGTATATCGAAATCAGCCTTTTGTTCTTAGTATTTTTTAAAGTTTAAATGTGCTCAATCAAAGGGCTCACCATCACTCCTTTTGAGTTACCTACTGAATAACGAATATTCATTGGCAAACCTCGCCTGTCATTTTCACTCATCAAACGTTGTATCTGTTTATGTTTTTCATTATGTTGTGGATTGGTATAATCGGCAACTACATACACTAAATTTTGTTTAATAGCTGCTTCAATCATACCTTCACTTTGAATCTCGGCTAAGTTCATTTGACATGTGATACACCAATCAGCTACTACCAAAAGAATGACATTCTTATTTTTTATTAACTTTTCAAGATTAACATCGTCATAATTTAATATCACTTTTGCATGCAGATCGGCTACTTTAGCCTCAAGCACAATTTTATTGATGTTTTTCAGTACAGACTTATCAGCATTAACATTATTTGCAATAGCAAACGATGAAACCACTAAGAAAGAAGCACTAAGCATCACGATACTCATTTTATTTAAAGGTGACGGTTTATTATTATCTAAAATTTGAGTTATTCTCTTTTTAAAGTATTTTTTTCTATTAAGTAATGTCATAAATTCACCGGGTTGTTTATCCATATAAAAAGAATTAACCGATTCGATTAGCATAGAAGCGTAATCAATTCTAATTGATTCAATGTGATCACTATTTTTATTTTCATTTAAAGCCGTTTTTTCTATCGCTCTATTATCACAAGCAATCTCTCTGACTTGTTTTAACTCCCTATCCATTAAATGTAATACAGGGTTAAACCAAAACAAACAATTAATAATACGTATCACTAATGAGGTAATATTATCCTTTCTAACTAGGTGCGCCTTTTCGTGCTCAATAATAAACTGCTTGTTCTTAGTAGACAGTTCGTTAAATGAATATGGCAAAACTATTTTACATTGATAAAAACCAATCAACGAAGGCACTTGAATTCTGTTTGAAAAATATACATTGTCTTGATAATGCTCAGTGGCATTATTCTTTATTTTTATTCCATACAAAAACAACAACATCAATTTAAAAATTTTAAACAGACTCAGCATTATAAAAATAACAGCTAAGCATTTAACTAACTTAACCAAAAAACTAAATATTAAACGATTATTGGGTTGGGTTTTATTACTTAAATCTGTATTTAGAAATTGTGTGACTGAAGATATATTTGTAGTTTGTTTAGTCACCTCATTAATACCGGAAACATCAAAGTTAGGTTTTGCACTCAACACTGCAACCTCAACAGCACCCCTTACACTTAAAACAACAGGCACAGCAATTGATAAAATAATTGCAAACAACCAAAGCCACGACTTCATCTCTGCACTAACAGAAAACAACTTGAAAATTAACAACAAAAATAATAAAAATACCGATGTGATCAATAAGTGTTGCCATATTATTGTAAATATAACGCTTTGTATCTCCATAAACCAACCTCCAAATCAATATACAACTAAATAATTAGTATCTACTATACATGACAATCTTGTTTTATCAACTAATTAGTTAGTTTATAAAACACTCATTTAATAACATCCTTCATTAACAACAATTAATCTCCACACCTTTGTCCATTTAGATTAAACTTAAACTCTACTTTAAATCAGCTAAAACCATGTCTTCTATGCCGTTAAATTCCACATCCAATAATGCAGCCCTCGAAATCCTACAACAAATTTTTGGTTACGACGCGTTTCGTGACCAACAACAATCCATTATTGATAGCGCCATAGCGGGCGAAGACGTATTAGTGTTAATGCCCACAGGCGGCGGCAAGTCGTTATGTTTCCAAATACCCGCCTTGGCAAGAGCAGGTGTGGGTGTAGTGATTTCACCATTAATAGCATTGATGCAAGACCAAGTAGACGCATTAGCGCAGTTAGGCTTAAATGCTCGTTTTTTAAACTCCACACTGAGTTTCCAACAAGTATTAGAAATCGAACAAGAGTTACAACAAGGCCTAGTGGATTTTTTATACATTGCTCCCGAGCGTTTAACTCAGCAACGAACCTTTGATTTACTCAAAGGTATTCAAATTTCTATTTTTGCCATTGATGAAGCCCATTGTGTATCACAATGGGGCCACGACTTCCGTAAAGACTATTTAAGTGTCACCTTATTACATGAGCACTTTCCTACGGTGCCGCGTATTGCATTAACTGCAACAGCAGACTCACGTACCAAACAAGAAATCATTGCACGTTTGCAATTACAACAAGCCAAACAGTTTGTTTCAAGTTTTGATCGCCCTAATATTCAATATACAATTACTCAAAAAAGCTCACCCAAAAAACAGTTGTTGAATTTTATTCAAAGCAAACACGCAAACGACAGTGGTATTGTGTATTGTTTGTCGCGTAAACGCGTTGAAGAGTTTGCGCAATATTTAAACGATCAAGGTTTAAATGCTTTACCTTATCACGCAGGTTTACCTGCCCAAATGCGCCAAACCCATCAATCACGTTTTTTACGTGAAGAAGGTATTATTATGGTGGCGACCATTGCGTTTGGTATGGGCATTGATAAACCCGACGTACGGTTTGTTTGCCATATTGATTTACCCAAGTCCATCGAATCGTATTACCAAGAAACAGGACGCGCAGGACGTGATGGTTTACCATCAAATGCATGGTTAATTTATGGGCTACAAGACGTAGTATTTTTACAACAAATGCTCGCACAATCTGAGGGGCAAGAAAGTTTTAAACGCGCCGAACAAAATAAACTAAACGCCATGTTAGCGTTATGTGAATCGGTTGATTGTCGACGTATTAATATTTTAAATTATTTTGATGAAGCCGTAGAAGGTGGCAGTGCGCATAATTGTAAAAATTGTGATAACTGTTTAGTACCTGTCAAAACATGGGACGCCAGTGTCGCTGCTCAAAAAGCGTTATCCACAGTATATAGAAGTGAACAACGATTTGGTGCCACCCATTTAATTGATATATTAATGGGTTCAAACAATCAAAAAATAAAACAGTTCCATCACGACAAATTATCCACCTACGGCATTGGTAGTGACTTAAACAGCGGCACATGGAAAAGTGTTTTCAGACAATTAGTGATAAAAGGGTTTTTAAGAGTTGATCACGAACAATATGGTGCATTAAAACTAACCGATAGTTGTCGACCTGTATTAAAAGGTCAACAAACCATAATGTTGCGCCAAGACAGTATTGAAAAAGTCAAAGGCAAAACAAGCTCTAAAAAAGCCATGCAACTTAAAAATATTGATCCAGAAGATTTAAAATTATGGGCGAAATTAAAACAAACAAGAAAACGAATCGCCGACGAATTAAACGTACCCGCATTTGTAGTATTTTCAGATGCCACCTTGTTGGACATGATGGATGTCCACCCCACCTCACATGCCGAGATGTTAAAAGTGTCGGGTGTAGGTGAAAATAAGTTAGAGCGTTTTGGTGATGTATTTATTGAAGTGTTTTTGGATGATTTGGAATAATTCTGTAGGTAGGAGTTTATCGTCACAGGGATGTGACTTATAGAATAATGCATGCCTAAATGGATTTAGGTAGTAGAGTAACGCAGGAGCATGTTACCGAGGAGCAATTATCGATCCCGATAAAACATCAAAGAAACGATTGAGATTAAATGACAGTTAAATATTTATGAAGTCAGATTGTAATTGGACTTGAGTGAACTCTGTGGGTATAGTCTGTTTTTTTAATTATATATAACACGACTTTGTTAGTTGACGTGTGTATAGCTGTTAAATGTCTAGGTGGGAATCATATGAATTCGATGTTTAAAATATTTATAGCGTTATTTTTATTATGTAATTTTAACTCTTGTGAAAGAAATGAATCAGTGCTTTCTGATTATAACTATGTATCAGATTTATTATCCAATTATGCATGGTCTGCTAAATCAAAATTTCCGAACGATGACCCTAAAGGGAAAATAGAATTTTGTGCCGATATTAATAAAACAAGTTATGAGTTTTATAATGACTTTGGTAATTTCAGATATAAAAATTCTAAAACTGGTAGCTATGAAGTCTTGAATATTACTAAAGATAGAATTGATTTGAAAATGACAAGCGGAAGAGATGACAATCTGGATTTATGGAGTATCGTATTTGTTAATGATAAAGTTTGGTACTGGCAAGTCGGTCATGGTAACTTTGAAAAATGGTTTCGATACAGGTGTGAAGAAACACCTAACAACGAAAATTAAAACGAACTCAAAACACTTGGCTTGTATTCGAACCTCACCTAAATTTTAGCCAAGTATTTTACGCCGTTTATATTATAGGTATGCATCATGGCTTATATGATAATTCACAAAGCTGGAAAAAATGAAGTAGGGTTTCCAAAAGAAAATTTTCAGAACTATTTACTGAGCTAAAGGGTGAAAAAGATATTACGGAAACTGTAGCATTAACCCATGAATCCGAATGGTGTTTAAGTATTAATCCATTTGGAGTTTTATTATGGAGTAATAATCATAATATTACTGATGAAGAGTGGTATCAAGAAGGTATTTCATTTGAGCATGTTAAAGACTTATGGGGATTACTTTCTGAAGGGAGAATAGAAACTATTCATAAACAACACTGGCTTAAAGGTAATCCAGTATTTAAATATAACAAAAACAATTAAGACGGACACCTAACACTTGGCTGGTGCTCGTTCCTCGTGGTAAATTATAGCCAAGTATTATTTTCGAGCATCACAATAATGAATAATGTAGGACAAAATGTACCCGAGCATTTAGACAAAGTTTTAGGTGTACAAGAAAATCAAACTACCCATTCTTTTGAGGATAATGATTTTTGGATTTTAGAATATGAGAACACACCTTTTGATAAGGTTAAATCTTATATTTCAGTTGGGTTAGGAAGACATTTACTTAAACAGCCGTCTGGTAAAAATATTAGGCAAGAGTTAATGTTCACGATTTTAAAAAAATTTGAACATGTAAGTATAGAGAAATCGCTAGCCTCACTTTCTTTAGATTTCATTGATCGCCACATTCCCATACCTGATAATCAAGTAATACCTTGGCAGGGGGGAGTGTTTGAAGATTATGAATATTCTGCTGTATATTGTACTTCAGCAAGACATATGCCTGAAGAATTTGAAATAATAAATGGAAATCCTTTGCTAGTATTCGTTTGGTTAATCCCGATTTTCCCAGAAGAGAGAGAATACATTCAGATTTTTGGTTGGGAAAGTTTTGAAGAATTAATTGATGAACAACAACCAAACTTCTTCGATTTAGACAGACCTAGAATTGATGTAAAAATATAACAAAGGCAATCAAGACGGACAGCTAAGCGTTGGCTGCCGTTCGTTCTTCACAACAATTATAGCCAACATTTATCTGACCGATTATTGCGGCGTTATATTTCAGACTTATAGAAATTAGGATAACTATTGAATAATTTAGAATCTTGGCATCAAAGCATCGAGATTGAATATAAAAGCACCAAAAAAATGCTATTGAGTGATTTAAAAAATATTTTAATAAAATTAAATTTTGAATCTTCAAAAGATAAGGAGCGCATCAGCTTTCCTAGATCAGATATTATTGAGAAATGGCAAACGTCAAAAATAGTTTGTGCAGATGTTTTTAATGATAATGAAGAAGTTTGCTTTGATCATGAAGGCTATAATGATTGGAATATATTAAAATTAATCTATTTACTACCTTGGTTACCAATTTCTCATTTTGAAGTTTTCTTGCTAAAAGTTAATGAAGTTTCAGATGCTCTTAAAATTAACCCTAGTTATAATGGAGTAGATGTGAATTTTGATGAATTAAATAAATTAGCAATCACTTATGCAGATGATCTAACTGAAAGGATGGAGGCACCTGGTGGTGAATTTTTAGCTCAAGCAATTGCATTGAACCTGCCAATTTGATACGAGTAGCTAGACATATAACAAAAGAAATTAAAACGGACTCAAAACACTTGGCTTGTGTTCGTTCCTCACACAAATTACAGCCAAGTATTTTTCCGTTTTTTTGGAGTTATGTGACTATAATACTCACCTTAAGTTTTGTACATAAAAAGAGGCTATAAATAAATGAAAAAAACATTACTAAATTCTATTTTTATTATTCTCAATTTAATGGTTATTAACAAGGCGCTTGCCACTACTATTTACAACGAACTTGAATTTGAACTGCCTATCTCTCATGAGAAAGCGATGAAACTATTTTCTCTAAGTGCTGAATCTCCTTTAAGGAAAGGTGATGTAAATAACCGAGAAACCCTAGTACACAAAGGTGAAAACAATAATATTGTTGGTATCACTTTTTATACTAAATTCGGATCATATAAAGAACTAGAAGAAGCAGTTAAATTTCATCATGTCCAATTAGAAAAAAAATATAAAAGTAATTTTACGGAATTTGAGTTTAGCTTCTTTGTTTCTATTAATGGAAAATACCACTTTATGTCTTTGCAGGGGGGCGCTTCAATTGTTTTAGGTGATGTTATGTATAATAGTGCAGATAATAATTACCTGACGGTTTCCTTTTTTCAAGGTGTTTCTGAAAAAGAGATTCATACATTATTAAACTCAATTTATTGATAATTGTTAGCCTCTTAGTGAGGCGTTTAATGTGCCAAATGGAGCAAACATGATTGGAAAATGTCTTTGTGGTGTAGTTCAGTTTGAAATTGTTGGAGAGCTCCCAAACTTGTATCAATGTCATTGTTCATTATGCAGAAAGGTATCAGGTTCTTCTTCTAATTCGGCAATGCTAATTGAATCCAAAAATTATAAATGGATTTGTGGTAATCAACACATATCCTCTTTTGCCAGAAGTTCGGGTTTTAGATCTGACTTTTGTTCAAAATGTGGTAGCCCTGTTCCAAATAAAATGAAAATTGGAAACGGTTATTGGGTTCCTGTTGGCCTATTCGAAGACATATTAGAGGAAACATTAGAGGTAGAGGTTGCAGCTCACTTATATGTCGGCTCAAAAGCCTGTTGGCATACGATTGGTGGCAATGCAAAACAATATGAAAAAATGCCTGAAATTTCAATACTTAACAAAATATTAATGCGAACTAGCCGCTGAATGCGACGTTATATTTTTAGGCCACGGAGCTCAGTTGAATAATAATAGAATACACACCAAATGTAGCGTTTGCGGTAGAGACCGATTTATCCATTTTAAAGGTGAATATGCAGAGGTTGATACACTCCAAGATTGGTATAAAGAATACCACCCTAATTTGCAATTCGGCGATCCTGTACCCAACAAATGTATTGATTGTTTTAATGAGTTAAAAATTGGTGATATTGTAAAAAAAAGGTTCGGGGCTGGCAGTCACTGCGGATTTGAAAATAAAGGCGCAATAACTAAAATATACACATCAGGTAGTGACACAATTTATAAAGTTGAGTATGTACAAGAAAATAAAAAACAAACAACTTTACTTGCTAGAGTTGAACTCTTAAAAATATAACAAAAGCAATCACATCGGACACCAAACACTTGACTGCTGTTCGTGCCTCACAACAATTATAGCCAAGTATTATTTGTCGTTTATTACGACGTTAGATTTCAAGTTGATAACTATGTCGATAAATGGTCAGTCAGTTACGTTTCGATGGAAGTCAAAATCATTGGATTTTTCATGGAGTATTGTCGGTAAAGAATTAGGGATGGTAAGGTGTTCACGAATCACTGAGAATCATTCTTTATGGAAAAAATATGACGGTAAAGGGTATTCAATTTTCTTATCCGATGTTGTGATTTACGATTCTTCTAATAATTCAGTTGAATGGGAAGCAACAATGGAGAGTTTATCTAAATTAACAGATGATGGAATTGAAACTTGGAATCTATTTAAATCTACAATTCATGGGTTTTTAACGGATGCTGGAATCGAACCAGAAGAAGTCTAACAAAGGCAATTAAGTCGGACATCTAAACGTTGGCTGGTGTTCGTTTCTCACAACAATTATACGACCGCATATTGCGGGCGTTATGTTTTTAAAAAACCGGAAATCTATGAATAAGAATTATGAAATTGGAAAAATCGTTGAAATTCAAGTGGATGGAAGCTTCAGTTATGCAGTAGTTATTAGTGAGCCATTAGTTGCATTTTCTAAAACTTTTTTTGATACGCCACAAACTGATTTTAACGAAATATTTTCAGACGATACTTTTTATATTTGGATTATGAAATACGCTTTAGGTCGTAATGGTTGGAAAAAAGTTGGTTTTTTAAATAATCACTCAATTTTAGCTTCAAAACCAGAGTTCTTTAAATTTGATTTAATTGCTAAAGTATTTTCAATTTATGATGGGGTAAATGAAAAAAGAGCTACATTTGAAGAGTGTGCAAATTTAGAATGTGCTGCTGTTTGGGATCCCCATCACGTAGAAGATCGCTTACTTGCTTTACGTGATGGGAAAACATGTAAGTGGGACAAATCACTTTCAGCCTCAAAATATAACAAAAGCAATTAAATCGGACGCTAAAGAAAGACACTTGACATGCAAACCAATATACGAAAATGAAAACCGCTGGGTGTTTTCAAGTTGGCTTAGATTACATGTCCTTATTATCTTTAAAAAAGATAACATAATTAGGGGCGCCCCCTAATATCATAAAAAGGTAACAACTATGAATATGGAAGAAAAACTAATAAAGAATTTTAAAGGGCTAGCAATTCCAAGTATGCTTTTATCTTTATTGCAATTTGATAATGAAGTAGTCAAAAATAATTATTTTTCAGATGGTTTTGAATTTTCTGTTGATGAAGAAAAAACGGGGTTAAAAACTTATTCAGATGAAAAAGATTTTCTTAATTCAATTTATGAATTTGCAAATTCTGATGGATCAGGGTCTTCATACGGTTTTTGGCTTAAAGACGGAAATGTAAACTTAGATCAAGTACCCATTGTGGTATTTGGCAGTGAAGGTGGTTACCATATAGTCGCTTGTAACTTGGATGATTTACTCCAAATTTTAACATTCGATTCTGAGCCTATGATCGATTGGGATGAAGTTTATTACTATAAAGACCCTGATGATTTCGAACCTTCTGAAAAAAGTAAAGAATACAAGGATTGGCTCAAAAACGAGTTTAACATTTCACCAATTGATGATGCAGATGCCCTTGTAGAAAAAGCTCAGAAAATATATAAAGAGTCATTCGATTCTTGGGTTGGTAAGTTTTATGAAGAGTGAAAGGTCATCACATAACAAATGCATTAAGTCTGACTCATTCAAGATTGTCCGATTTTTTGCAAAGACTAAAATAGACTCAAAAAAACCGCCAAACTTGCTCGCAGTTTATGGGGTGTAATTTATAAATGAAAATCATAACTAAAATCTTAAAATTTTTTCCTGCGTATCAATTATGGATCTTCTCAATTCTATTATTTTGGAGTGCTACTGTAATTATTTACTCTATTGATTATATTGCAGATAAATGGCTTGATATAATTTTGTTTCGTGATTATTTTCTTATATTGTTTCTCCCTCTCATTATTATCCAATTATTTTCTGGGGTTATTCTTCTTGCATCTGCAGTAAAATTTTACTCTATTGAAAAGAAACTACAAAGTATAATCCTTGGGTTTATATCTGTCATGGCTACAGCTACAATTTGTTTCTTAAGCTATGCTTTTTTTGCTTTTTGGTATTCTATTTACTTTATGGGGCGATCTTTATAAATGCAAAACAAAGAATACATTGGACATAAAAACCAATATACGAAAATGATAACTGTCAGATGCAAACATTCCTCTTCTTTTGTGTTTTGTTTCGCGAAGTAATACACAAAAGAAGATCCGTGTTGTGCACGGTTTATCAAGGCGATACAGCATTAAGAGGTTTAGCATGGATTTAGATCAACAGTATCAAATATACGCTCAAGAAAAGCGCAATCCTGATAAAAATTTAAGTCACCATGAAATTAGAAAACTATTGGGTAATACAGCATCTAATTTCTCAAATTCAAAAGAATCGATTCTGTGGTTAGCTGAAGCGTTAACAGATGATAGTAAAAAATGGTTTGTCGCTGATTTAATGAAGAAAATTAATCCAATACCTAAGGAGCTATTAAACAACCTTATTTATGCAGCGTTATTAGAAAAAGATCCAAGCAATAATAGATTTTTTATAGGGCCATGTGTAAAGACATTTGGCCAAAGAATTGTAACTAATATCGTTTACTCATATAAATTTGATCAAGCTGTTATCAGTAATGGTGGCATTGAACCTGTTTTGTACTGGGTTCCCAGCTATGCAGTATAACCAACACATGCAATGGGTTCGCACTTGTATCATCGACGAGAATTTTTTTAATTATTAACGGTACTGGACAAAGTGATTTTGGCAATAACACTATAATTGGGGTCGCGCCCTAATATCATAAAAATTAATTTTTCTACAGCCTCGTTATACGTATAGGGAGTTTACTGCTAACACATGAAGAACAAAACCCTATTGATTGTGATGAAGACTTTTCAATTTTTTATGTAATTGATGACGCAACCTGCCAAATACCTCATGGTACCGTGAGGGAGCATTATTCAAAGCAGTGGCTTGAGAAATGTGATCGTGAGTTAAAAGAAGTTCAATTAATAAATTTAAATATACTAAAGTTATCTTGTGAGAAACTAATAGAGCGTTTAAACCCGATGAAAACACTCCGCTTTCTTTGCGGTTTATTGCGGTGTTATATGGCAATTACCTAGTCACAGTTTATGAATTTACATTAACTTATTAAGAGGAAATAAAATGGATATATTAGCTAAGTCGGATTCAGAAATATTAGAAATTGCAGAACCGATGTGGGACGATATAGTAAAAGGCTCTAATGAGAAAAACTGGGAATTATTTTCTAAATCTATGGATTCAAAAGGCTCTGATAAAGAACCAGCAAGCCGAAAAGATGTAGAACAACAGTGGGAGAATAGTGATTTACTTACGTCATTAACACCTAATAGAGAATTTCTAAGCATACTTCGTAAAGAAGATTGTGTGCTTGTATTATGGAAACAATGGAGCACTAAAGTTAAAGGGGATTTCTTGGCATCGTTATATCTTAAAAGTGTAAATGATGAAGTTAAAAGTATTGGTATCTGGCTCAGATAGTTTGTAATAACCACATTATAAATAAGGATAGGTTGCGCAAAGTCGCAACTACCCTTGAAATTAATTTAATTAAAAGAGCGCTGTGAAAAGTTAATTTTTATACCGCCTCGTTAGAAGATGATGATGAGTGTAATTGCAATAGTGTTGATAGCATTAAGTATGAATGCACAGGCCGATGATAATGCTGATATCTGTTCTTTGGGTATCGACTTTCCCCATGGAGAGAGCAGAATACATCTTAAGCATTCTGGTGAGATATATTTATTTTATGGTGCTTCACCAAAACGAAAAAAGATCAAAAGTGGATTATTTTCAATAAATGAGATTTACGGCCAGATAAAAGATAAATTAGAGCCAAACTTAACTAAAGAGCAAAGGTCTCAACCAAATGCAATCTACGGCATGGTTTCAGTGGGTTACTGCAATGGATCAGAAAATACCTATTTAGTAACAGACATTAAAATATTGGCTGATAAGATCTTTAAAGAAGCTAATGACAATGTCGAATATGAAGGGTTTTAACAAAAGCAATAAAAGCGAACAGCAAACACTTAGCTTGTGTTCGAACATCACAAATTATAGCCATTTTTTAGTTGCCGTTTAGTACGGCGTTTTATTTCAGGAATAAATTATGAATAATAATCATTGCCCAGAATGTGAAAAAGATATTGGTTTTTTTGCAGTATTTAAAGCAGGTCTCCCTAGTTTGATTAAATGTCCATTTTGTAAAACAGCAGTTAAGTATAATTCTTTCCCTTGGGTGGTTATGTCAGTGTGTGTTTTTATATATGTATTTTTATTGTACTTTACATTTATTGCATTCAACCAATTTACACTTACTTATATAAGTATGGAAGTTATAGTAGAAATAACTGCCCTATTAGTTTTATGGATACCTTTTGAAATAGCTATTGTATTTTATTTAAGAAAAAATTATAAAATTGAATTAAAATAAATATAACAAAAATAATTAAAACGGGCACCTAACACTTGGCTTATGTTCGTTACTTACAATATTTATTCTCCGATTATTTCGGATCTAGAAAACATTTTATGAAATATGTAACTTTATTATTAATAGTATTATCCCTGAATTTAAATGCAGATGATTCTAATTATGGCTCTTCGTAACATTGTATGAGAATCAAGTATAATTCAAAGCTTATTCAATTCTAAAATTAGGTTTTAGTTTGC
>JALJPK010000050.1:0-21809 GCA_022968985.1 Pseudomonadales bacterium
GCGAATTTTTTCTCGATCACCTCGTTCATATAGTTCGGTCCAAGCAGTGATTTCAACTGTATCAATTTTTTTTGCGCCTAATTTTTCGCAGGTTTTGATTGAAGCTGCATTATCTGTATTACAAGTAATCCAAATAGTCTCCATTGCATGTTCTAGGGCTACTTGTTTAAGTAATGAGCAGGCTTGAAATGCATAATTGTTGCCGCGATGGGCTTTTGATATACCATAACCGAGTTGGCCACCGTATTTTGTTAAATATTCGCTATTGCCTATACGTAGATCAACTTGGCCAATTAATACACCATCATTTAAACAAACATTAAAGACATATGCAGGCACTCCGTCCATAGATTGCGGGCCTTGAATGCAATTTGCGAGCACTAATTGTACGTTAGATCCTATGATAGGTCTGTAGTGCTTAAATGGGTAATAAATGCTTTGTGCGGTCATATATCAAATTATTTTATGAAACCTTCATAAGCTTGGTTGATAACGGTTGTTCAGTCAAGGTGAAAATCTGTATAATTAGCCTCTTTGATTATATTGGAATTTGATTGTGGAATCTTTTTATACATTTGTAGGCGAATATTTATGGGCTTTTGCTGTTTGGGCCGTGTTATTGTTTTTAATAATTAAGCATGAAAGCGCTCGTACAGGTAATAGTTTATCTGTTCATGGTGTTACCAATTTAATTAATAATGAAAACGCAGTGGTAATTGATGTGCGTCCTTCGGATGAATATCGAGCAGGGCATTTACCTGATGCAATTAATTTACCCCTTAAAGAATTAACGCAACGTGCAAAAGAATTAAAAAAATATCAAGATAAACCAGTAATTTTGATATGTAAGGCAGGTCAACATTCATCATCTGCTGGTGGTATTTTATTAAAAGAAGGATTTACCAACTTAAATCGCCTTCAGGGCGGTATTTATGAATGGCAAGCAAGTAAGTTGCCTTTGGTGAAATCATAATGGTTACGATGTATACGACTCAGTTTTGTCCTTTTTGTGTTCGAGCTAAAATGTTGCTTGATAAAAAAGGGGCGAAATATAATGAAATCAAAGTAGATCAAGACTATAACTTACGTCGAGAAATGACGAGTAAAAGCGGGCGCAACACAGTGCCTCAAATATGGATTGGTGAAATGCATGTCGGTGGATGTGATGAACTGTTTCAGTTAGAAAACCAAAATAAATTGGATCAATTATTAAAAGGCTAGAGCCTTTTTATCATTTAGAGAGAACTATTATGTCAGAACAAACTGCACCAGCATTTAATGTACAAAAGATTTTCTTGAAAGATATGTCTTTTGAATCACCAAATTCACCTGAGACCTTCCGCAAGCAGTGGAAACCTGAAGTGAAAATGGACATGAAATCAGCAAGCAAAGATTTAGGTAATGATAACTTTGAAGTGGTTTTAACATTAACAATTAATACTAAAGTTGAAGATACTGTCGCTTTTTTAGTTGAAGTACAACAAGCCGGAATCTTTTCAATTAAACACTTCTCTGAAGAACAGAAAAAACATGCTTTAAATGCATATTGTCAAAACGTGTTATTCCCTTATGCGCGTGAAGCAATTGATAACGTTGTTGTTAAAGGTGGTTTCCCTGCTTTGATGTTAGCGCCAATCAACTTTGATGCAATCTATCAGCAAGCTCAAGCGAAACAAGCTCAAGCTGCTAAAGAAAAAGAGTCTGCAAACGTACAATAACTGATATTCAGATATTGTAGCAAGACTAAAAAAACCAGCTTCGGCTGGTTTTTTTGTGCCTGTAGGTTCGGCTTTAGCCATTTAAGTGGGTGTAAGCTCCAGAGGTATTTGAGTATAATGCCCTGGTCATGTATTAAGCTTAGCTTGCAGAAGTGTTATGAATTGCTCTAATGAGTTAAACCAATAAATTCTAGGCGAAAAAAAACCAGCCTAAGCTGGTTTTTATATATAAATAACAATTACATTAAACTTTCTAATAACGCTTTTAATTCTTCGTATTCAGGTTGTGATTCTTCAATTGCAACAATCTTACCTTCTTTATCTACGATGTAACCAACAGGGTAGCCTTTTGGTTCGTAAGTTTTAACTGCACTTTTTTTAGTATCACGAACAACTAAAAAATCAGCAGGGGTTCTTTTTAAGAATTTTTTTGCGTCTTTTTCTTTTTTATCAGTATTGATACTGATCATCATGTATTTTTCGCTATCTAACGCATTGTGAATTTTGTTATATGTCGGAAAAGATTTAGCACAAGTTGTACACCAGCTAGCCCAAAATTCAACAAACAGCACCTTGCCTTTATATTGTGATAAATCTACCATTTCACCAGTTTCAATAGATACTAATTCAGGTAAATAAACATCATCTCCAACTGATAATTTGGCAGCAGAAAATTGTACAGTTAACAATGCCGTAATGGCTAATAATAATTTGCGCATAATCGCGTCTCCTCTATAAGTGTGTGCATCATACCAAAATAAAAACGTATGGCTATGGGCTTGAGCATGAAATTATCTCATTATGAGAACAAATTCAGAATAGTGCTAAATAAATAGAATGGCATCAAAATACTTAGCATATAGTCAGCGTGCATTCAGTTTGAATAGTGATATATTTTGTATATAAAAGGTAAAAAAAAGCCCGCTAGAAGCGGGCTTAGAAAGAAACTTGAATGTTAATCATCACCACCGAAGATGCCTAAAATACTTAAAAGGCTAACAAATAAGTTATAGATAGCTAAGTAAAGGCCAACAGTTAACATGATGTAGTTTGTTTCACCGCCCTTGATTGCTGAGCTTGTGTAGAAAAGAATACAAGCAGAAGAGAAGACCATAAAAGCACATGAAATTGCTATTTGCAGGGCTGGAATATGTAAAAATAGGTTGGCAACGACTGCAACCATAAGAACAATCCCACCAGTCATTAGAAATCCAGAAAGGTATGAAAAATCTTTTTTAGTTGTCAGGGCGTAAGCGGATAAACCAAAAAATATTAATGCAGTTCCACCAAGTGCTTGAGCGATAATTTCACCTTTACCTGCACCAAGATATGATGAAAGCATTGGGCCTAAGCCAGCTCCCATAAGTGCTGCAAAGATAAATGTGAAGAAAATGCCTTTACCTGAATTAGCCGTACGCGGAATTACAAACCAAAGTAAAGCAATGGCAGGAATCATAAAACCTAATCCCATATATTGATAAATTGATAATAATCCTTGGGTTGTGTCAAGTTGGCCGTTATCTAAAAAGTCAGCTTGAATTTGCTGAAGAAAGCCATTGCTAATTGTGGTTGAAATAAAAGCAGCAAAAGCGCTTACTACAAAAGTACAAGCCAATAAACTATAAGTATTTCTAAGTAATTTTGGTACATCAACGCTCATGGTGGCGTTTTGACTATAGGTTTGTTCGATATTAGACATTTCATTCTCCAGAATGGTTGTTTATCACTGATTAAAAATAATACGAAAAGGTATTATTTACCAGATGTTATTAGTCACATAATGCGTGTATCGTGACATTTTATCAAGTTCTTCAGTTTATATTCATCACTTTTTGCCATGCTCTATATGTAATAATAAATTAAGGTGTTGTGATGATTGATATTATTTTATTTGCCAATAGTGAATATTCTCATACTAAACTTGAGGCGTTATCTGATTTAATAGAAAACATTGAGCATATTCATGTGTTTGGTTGCCAATGTGAGCGTTGGGAGCGAATGATTGAATGCGCTTTGCATATTACTGCTATTAGCTACCCAGGTTTAAGTTTGCAATTTGCCAGTAAAAACGAACCTGTTGTTTGTATTTAATGGTTTAATAATCCATATAGTCTTACATAATAGTCTTAATAGTATTGCCTAAGAGTCAGCTCTCCGTTTCTGTGAGTCATTTCAAGATTTTTAAGGGCACTCATTCCTAGTAATACTGAATCGTCTGCAGCCATACCTGTCACAATACTAGCGTCTACATTATGCAGCGTGATCTCACCGATTTTTAACTCATTTATATTCGTATGATAAACCCGAGTGTTACCATTTGCAGTGGTTGCTATACCTGAACGTCCTTTGACTAAATTTAATTTATTAGCGAGGCTTTCAGACAGCGCCACATCCGTAGCGCCCGTGTCTACTAAAAAGGTTACCTGAACTTGATTGATCTTGCCTGTAAAAACATAATGATTGTTTTGATTGTCTTTTAATATTACTTCTTGATAGGAATTAGTTTGATTGGTGTCTAATTGTTGATTGGGATATTCTTTGCGCTCTAATACACCAGTAAAAAAATAAGTCAGTGCAGCAAGCGCTAAAATCCAAGCGATATAACCAAAACCTTTACCTAGTTTTTGTGTGGTTTCGTTTTCTTGCATAATGCTCTCGTTTTTCCTGAATTTACTGAATAATAAGGCTAAGTTTGGAATAATCCAGTTATTTTGCTATAAAGGCCAATATTTATTATTTGATACTTGCTCAAAGTGCTTAGCATTGTTACATTCAGTGGAATTTATTTTATCTTTTGACTTAACGTTATTAGTTTCATCTTGTACGGTCAGAATAAACAATTTTTTAAGGGCAATATATGTTTAAAAAAATCCGAGGCTTATTCTCTAATGATCTGTCGATTGATTTAGGAACAGCCAATACTTTAATCTATGTGCGTGATCAAGATATCGTATTAAATGAACCATCAGTAGTTGCTGTTCGAGATACACCAAACGGCAAACAAGTAGCTGCAGTTGGTACTGATGCAAAACGTATGTTGGGTCGTACACCAGGAAGTATTAAAGCGATACGCCCTTTAAAAGACGGTGTAATTGCTGATTTTCTAATAACGGAAAAAATGTTACAACACTTTATCTATAAGGTACATGAACATTCATGGTTTAAACCAAGCCCAAGAGTCTTGATTTGTGTGCCTTGTAAGTCGACTCAAGTAGAGCGAAAAGCAATTAAAGAATCAGCATTAAGTGCTGGTGCGCGTATTGTGCATTTAATTGAGGAGCCAATGGCTGCTGCAATTGGTGCAGGAATGCCGGTTGAAGAAGCACGTGGTTCTATGGTGGTTGATATTGGTGGTGGTACAACTGAGATCGCTATTATTTCATTAAACGGTGTGGTGTATTCTGATTCTGTTAGAGTTGGTGGTGATCGATTCGATGAAGCGATTGTTGGATTTGTTCGTCGTAATTATGGATCGGCTATTGGTGAAGCAACCGCTGAAAGAGTTAAGATTGAAATCGGTTGTGCGTACCCAAGTAAAGAGCTTTTAGAGATTGATGTGCGTGGTCGTAATGTAGCTGAAGGGGTTCCACGAAGTTTTACATTAAATAGCAGTGAAGTTTTAGAATCCTTACAAGAAGCATTATCTCAAATTGTTACCGCTGTGAAATCTGCTTTAGAACAAACACCTCCTGAATTATCAGCTGATATTGCAGAATCGGGTATTGTATTAACCGGTGGTGGTGCATTATTACGAGATATCGATGTTCTAATTTCCGAAGAGACGGGTTTGCCAGTTTTTATAGCGGATGATCCATTAACTTGTGTTGCTCGTGGAGGCGGAAAAGCATTGGAAATGATGGATGATCGAATTTTCGAATTTACTCAAGAATATTAATTGATTCCTCAATAAAATTATAGAGGTGTCATTATTAAGTCCATATTTTTACAAGAACCAGGGCCACACAGTCGATTCTTCTTATCGGTATTAGTATGCTGTGTGCTTTTATGGGCGGAACTTAATAATCGTAAAACATTAGACATACCTCACAAAGTCATTTCGCTTTTAACTGAGCCAGTTAATTTTATAGTGAATGTTCCTCAAAATGTTTATTTGTGGGGAACACAAAGCTTTGAAGATCAAGAAATTATATTAACTGAAAATAAAAACCTTCAAAAAGAAATCAATGTGCTGGAGATGCAGGTTCAAACTCTAGCCTCCTTAGAAGCCGAGAATGCAAGACTTCGTATACTTCTGAACGCTGTTGAAGCCATCAAATACCCTGTTAAAACTGTTGAAATAATAGCCGTAGATTCTGATCCGTTTAATCATCATGTGATTATTAATCGTGGTAGTGTTAATGGTGTTTATGTAGGGCAGGTTGTTTTAGATTCCAAGGGTGTGTTTGGTATGGTGATTCAAGCGGATAGTTTGTCATCAAGAGTGATGCAAATTGTTGATCAACAAGCCGGTGTACCTGTTGAATTACTAAGAACACAATATCGAACAATTGCACAGGGTATTGGTGATATCGATCAAATGGAATTGATGTATATTCCTAAAACACAAGATGTAAAAATTGATGATTTAATTGTCACGTCTGGATTGGGGGGGAAATTTCCCAAAGGATACCCCGTTGCAAAAATTGTTGAAATTCAAACCGATAATCAAAAATTCTTTCGAATATTTATCAAACCTATTGCCACTCTCCAAACCAGCCGACATTTATTTTTAATTGAGGCTATAAATAATGACCAATAATGAACCTCAAAACCATTGGGTGGTTTGGTTAACCTTTATAATTGCTTTGTTATTAGACCAAGTACCCTTACCCGACGCTTTGGCTTATGGTCGACCTCAATTTGTTATGATAGTGCTGATTTATTGGGTGCTAGCTTTGCCTGATCGTTTTTCGTTTTTCACAGCATTATGTTTGGGTATTGTTATGGATGAAATGAATGATAATGTATTTGGCGTATATGCGCTGGCCTTAGTGTTACAATCCTATCTGGTTTTATTGATCTATCAGCGTTTGAGAATGTTCCCAGCTTTTCAGCAATCCATTGTTATAATGTTGGTTATATTTATTGCTATGTTTGTAGTCGCAACGATTAATTTGTTTTTGGGTGAGTTTAATTGGGATTGGCGTTTCTTCTATCCTTGTATTTTTAGTGCGTTATTATGGCCTTGGACTTATCTACTTTTACGAAATGTACGTCAAAAATTTCAGGTGCAATAAATGTTTGTTTTAGCGTCATCATCACCAAGAAGACAACAACTGTTGTCTCAGTTAGGTTACCAATTTAAATCAATTTCTCCGCAAGTAGATGAGTCTGTTATTAATGGTGAAAATGTCGATCAATATGTCAGCAGAGTGGCAAAGCTCAAAGGTGAGTGTGTCTTTGAGTTAAATGAATCAAAAGAAAAAGTGATTATCGCAAGTGATACGATTGTTTGTATTGATGATCTTATTTTGCAAAAACCAGATGATTTTTTGCAATTTCAAAAAAATATGCGTCGATTAAGTGATAATTGGCATCAAGTTAAAACGGCTGTGTTTGTTAGAAATAAAATTAAAAGCCAAACAATAACAGTCTGCACCAACGTAAAATTTAGAGTGTTATCAGAACAAGAAATATTAAAATATTGGCAAACCGGCGAGCCAATTGATAAAGCCGGTGGTTATGCTATTCAAGGTATTGGTGCTGGGTTTGTTGAGTCCATTGATGGCAGTTATAGTAATGTTGTAGGGCTGCCTCTTACTCAAACAATTGAATTGTTACGTCAATTTGATATCGACTATTTAAAATAAATAAATTTTAGGTTAATTATGAATTCAGAAATATTAATCAATGTCACCCCTATGGAAACACGAGTGGCTATCGTTGAAAATGGCGCGGTACAAGAATTGTTCGTAGAAAGAGCACAAAGCCGTGGGATTGTAGCCAATATATATCAGGGTAAAGTGATACGTGTTTTACCTGGTATGCAAGCTGCATTTGTTGATATTGGTTTGGAAAAAGCCGCCTTTATTCATGTAGCCGATATCTTAGATAAAGGTGCTCAAAATGGTGAAGAAGCAAAACCGATTGGCTATTTATTACGTGAAGGTCAGATTATTGTTGTGCAAGTGACTAAAGATCCTTTAGGTACTAAAGGTGCAAGATTAACTATGCATCTATCAATTGCGTCACGTTTTCTTGTTTTTTTACCGTATTCAAAACATATCGGTATTTCTCAAAGAATTGATACCGATGAAGAGCGCGAGCGTTTAAAAAATATAGTGCAAGCTGGGCGAGATTCTGAAAAAGTGGAATTTGGTTATATTTTAAGAACAGCGGCTGAAGGCATAACTCAAGAAGAGTCGTTAAATGACATTCAATACTCAAAGCGTTTGTGGCGTGTATTAAAAGAGCGAATGGCTTCTCCTGATGCTCCAAGTTTAATTTATGAAGATCTACCATTAAGTTTACGAGTATGTCGTGACATGATGCGTCCTGAAGTCGATAAAATTAGAATTGATTCAAAAGAAACCTTTCAAAAAGTGACTGAATTTGTTGAGAAATACACACCGTCAGTTATGTCAAAGCTGGAATATTATCCGGGTGAACGCCCAATTTTTGACCTGTTTAGTGTTGAAGATGAAATTCAAAAAGCATTAGCTAGAAAAGTTGATTTAAAATCCGGTGGTTACTTGATTATTGATCAAACCGAAGCGATGACAACAGTAGATGTGAATACAGGTGGATTTGTTGGGCATAGAAATTTAGAAGAAACAATTTATAAAACCAACTTAGAAGCTGCAACTTCACTAGTTAGACAGCTACGCTTACGTAATCTAGGTGGTATCATCATTATTGATTTTATCGATATGATTGATGAAGAGCATCAACGTCAAGTCATGCGGGTATTGGAAAAAAACCTAGTAAAAGATCATGTAAAATCTAAACTCACAGAAGTTTCACAATTGGGTTTAGTTGAGATGACACGCAAAAGAACAAGAGAGTCGTTGGAACACATTTTAACGGATACTTGTAATACCTGTGATGGTCGTGGTCGTATTAAAACAGCTCAAACGATTTGTTATGAAATATTTAGAGAAATTCTGCGCGAAGAGCGCGCTTATAATAGTAGCAGTTATCGTGTGTTAGCTTCTCAATCGGTTGTGGATCGTTTGTTAGATGAAGAATCTGCAAATGTCGCTGACCTTGAAGAATTTATCAACAAACCAATCACACTTCAAGTTGAAACCTTATATAGTCAAGAGCAGTTTGACGTGGTGATGTTATAATATGACTCTAATTAAGTATGATTCTACAAATGCAGTCTAAATAATTATGTTGAAATTTTTATCAAAACTTTTACATTTGAGTGTGTCACTGGTCTGGACGTTAGTTGTTGTGACAGTGATATTGCTTGCTATTATTATTGCTTTAGGAAAACAATTTACTCCTAATATCAGTGATTATAAAACTAATATCGAATCATTAATTTCTAACGCAACCAAACAAGATGTCACCATTGGTAGTATTGAAGCTTCTTGGGTTAGATTGGCGCCAAAAATAACAATAAAAAATATGCAAATAGGTGATGAATTTTCAATTGATAGTTTGAAAATTGAGCCTTCTATAGTCGATTCAATTTGGCAACAAAAATTGATTATGCAACAATTATCTGTCAGCGGATTAGCGTTAACGTTAAGACAAAGAGAAAATGGATTTTCAGTTTCAGGATATGAAATTAAAGAAAGTCAAAATAAGGGTGAACCTATCACCCTTAAAAAATTGGATTTGTTTTTGAAGCAGCAACATCGTGTTCAAATTAACAATCTGCGTTTGCGTATTGAATTACAAGATGCCACTGTGTTAGATGTTTTAGTTGAACAAGCTGATTTGTCGACACTTAAAAAAGAATCTTGGTTATTAGCAAAAGCTCAAGTAAATGCTATTAATCAGCAAACCCAATTAGAATTGCAATTAGACAGTAATGGGCAGGGTTTTTTTGATGCTTACATCAAACATGATCGGTGGGACTGGTCGCCGTGGCTAAAGGCTGTTTTTCCAGAATCATTAGCGTTAGAAAGTATGCAGGTTAGTGGTGAGCATTGGTTACGACTTTATGGTGAGACATTACAATCATCTACGAGTTTAATTCAAATTCAAGATATTGCTTTGAAATATACGCAAACAGGTAAAGTAGCAAAATTACAAAATTTAAGTGCTCAGTTTAATTTAGATAAAAAAGGTGTGGGAAATTCAGATTATACCGGCACAATTAAAGACTTAAGTTTTTCTCAAAATAAAACGAAATGGAATTCGAGTTTGCATGAGTTTTCTTATATAGATAATGAATTTGAAATACTCAGTGACAGTATTGATTTAGGAATGTTATCAAGTTTGATTGCACCATTTGATAAAACGCAAACCATTACAAAAATGCAGCCTAAAGGTAAATTAACCAATAGTATTTTTACAGTATCAAATAACAAAAATATTAGTTATGAACTGACATCTAATATAGAGCAAGTTTATACAAGTCCAGCAAACGGTATACCCGGCTTTGGAAATTTATCCGGTAATATTGTAATGAATGAGCAAAAAGGTCACCTCTCATTTGAAAATAATAATATACAGGTGTGGGACGGGGGTAATTTTGAATACCCATTATATTTGGATCATCTAAAAGCGGATGTATATTGGCAAATAGATAAAAGCCAAGAGGTCGCCTATTTATATAGTCCAAATTTAAGTGGTGTAGATGAAAAATATGGCAAAGCCAATGGACAGGTATTTGTTACTTTGTTTTCTGAGAAAAAACTCGATCAGGGATATGAATCAAATCTAGCGTTAATCTTAGGGATGAATTCACCAAAGTTTTATGCGTTAGAAGAATTGTATCCAACCAAAGAGCAGGACATTGAAATAAGAAGTTGGATTGTAAATAATATATATGAAGCTCAGATTGATAAAGTGTCATTTATTTTTAATGGCCCTGTGATTAGTCGAAGCAAAAAAGCTAAGAAAAATTCCAGTTTTGTATTAAGTACTGATTTGCAAAATACATCTATTAAATTTGACCCTACTTGGCAATCTGTTTATGGATTATCTGGTAATGTGACGTTGCAAAATAAATTAGTCTATGCCGATATTAAAAAAGGCGAGTATTACAATAGCGAAATTTTTAATGCAAAAGCAGAGATTTCGGGAAAAGAAACAAGTCATTTATATTTGACTGGACTTGGTAAAACAAACGCAAAAAATGTTAAACAATTTTTAACCACTTCTCCTTTAAGAACCGAAGCAAATATAGGTAATACAGCTGATTTATGGGAAATGAGCGGAGATATCGATCTAGATCTACAGCTTAGAGTACCATTTTCTTCTGCCCCTGTGCAGGCCTGGGTTAAAAGTAATTTAAAAGATGTTGTGCTGATTATGCCCGAAGAAGAGCTGGGTTTTGAAAGTATCAATGGCGAAATATTTTATGACGACTTGTTAGGAATTTACGGCAATGTAGATTCAATGTTTTTTGGTGAAAAAGTTAAATCCACGATCAAGACTGAAGTGATAAAAGATGCAACCTTAACTGAGTCTTCTATTTGGGATTATCATATTTATACCTCGGGGCATTTAGATGTTCAAGATGTTTCCAGATGGTTTGGTGAGCCAGTATTACAAAAGTTCAATGGGCGAATTGCTTACGACTCAATCGTAACAATTGATCAAGACAGTCTAAAATTACACTTAGAGACTGACTTGGTGGGTGCAGATTTTGTAGATGTCCCAGAGCCAATTGGTACGTTAAGTGAAGGGCCCATTACGCAGCCCAGACCAACCATTGTTGATGTGATTATTCCTGATGATGTTGATGATTTAGAAGTGGTGTTTTCATACAACAATTGGTTGGATGGAAAATTATTAATGGAAGGGGATTATTTAACTCAAGGAGTGATAACTAATACAGGTCCATTAGATTATAAAGACGATATAGGTATTTATATAGATGTAAAACTAGATTATGTCGATGCTGATTTTTGGACAGCATACATAATGGAGGCTCAAGCATTAAATGAAACCAATCCTTATAATATTGATTGGCCAGTATTACCAGAAGGTACACCAACAGTTGATGAGCGCATAAAGTCGGTGGTGGTGACAAGTGATACTGCATTAGGTGGGAATATATTGTTTTACGATATGTACGCAACGATGGTGCAAAATGATATTGGTTGGGTAATTGACTATAAATCGGTGGAATCAGAGGGGCAGATTGGTGTGCCATTTTCAGATTTTGAACCTGTGATTATTGCAATTGATTATTTGGCATTAAGTGATAAAAACTTCCCGCAAAGTGATGAAGAAATAGACCCCGACGCACCTGTAATTGATTTGTTGGCGCAAAGTATGAGCCCAAAAGATATCCCAATAACAGCAATAGATGTTAGACAGGTTTCTTATGAGGGTATTAATTATGGTTCGTGGCAATTATTAATGGAGCCTCATGAAAAAGGTGTGATCATTAAAAATGTGCGCGGCATTATTAATGGTGTTGAAGCAAATGGTAACTTAAATTGGTTTGTAGATGATAATAATAACCATGTTTCATCTATTAAGATGGCATTGATGACACCCAATACAACACAAACATTAAAAGCTTTTAGAGCACCACCCGCGCTTAAAGCAGCAAAAACTGAAGTTGAATTAGTGATGAATTGGAAAGGTTCGCCTTCTGCATTTAAAGGTTCAGTTGCCAATGGAACATTAAAAATTGCAATTGATGATGGTGTGATTACACAGTTACCTGATGATGTTGGCCCTGCGATTGGTTTATTTAAATTTATTGGTTTATTAAACGCCTCTAAAATATTCAGCCGTATTTCTTTAGATTTCACAGACATTATGAAATCAGGGCAGACATTTGATTCTATTCGAGCTGAGGTCGTTTTAAATGATGGGGTGGCAACTATTTCATCTAAGCGTAAATTTACAATGGACAGTAGCTCGATGCGGTTTTCAGGCTATGGTGATTATAATATGCTAAATGATAATCTAAATATGCGTGGACAAATTATAGTACCGTTTTCATCAACTATCGCTACTGTGGGTTTACTTACAGGTATTGCTGCGCCCCCTGCTGCCGCAATTATTTTCTTTAGTGAAAAAATATTTAAAAAAGGTTTAGAAAAACTAACCACATGGCATTTTGATATTGTAGGTAATATCAATGATTTGGATAGTTTATATCCAGATATTAAACATGGAAGTTTAAAAGAATGATTCGATTAAGTTGTGTGCAAATGACATCCACAAATGATGTTGTAGAAAATTTGGCTAAGATTAAATCTCTATTAAAAAATCAAGAAATGGATGTCTTAGTTTTGCCTGAAATGTGTTTGGCTATTGGTAATAAATATAAAAAACCTTTAACTATATCCTTCGAACAATCAATCAATGAGTTAAGTGAATTAGCAAAATCAAATAATACGATATTAATAGCTGGAACTATTAAGCAACCACAAACAGGTCAGTGTAAAAATTTAGCGGGATGTTTTGTTTTTGATTCGCTTGGAGCTGAAATTGCAAATTATCAAAAAATTCATCTTTTTGATGCCAACGTAAACGACAAACAAGGCGCTTACAGAGAGTCGGATCATTATGAATCGGGTACAACTCCTGTTGTGTTTGATGTTTGTTTAAATAAACAAGTTTTGAAAATAGGTATCGCAATTTGTTACGATTTGCGTTTTAGTTTGTTATTTCACGAATTAAAAAAACGCGGCGCGCAACTTATAGTGGTGCCTGCTGCATTTGTATATGAAACAGGAAAAGCACATTGGGAAGTATTATTAAAAGCTAGAGCGATTGAGTTTGGTGTGTATATATTTGCATGTAATCAAACCGGTTGGCATGATAAGTCTAGGCAGACATTTGGACATTCAATGTTGATTAATCCGTGGGGTGATGTGGTTGATTCGTTGGATGAGCAAGAGGCGATATTAAATTGCCAATTAGAGACTAGTGAATTAGTAAATCCAAAAAAGATACTTTCAAGTTTTAATCATACGATAGAGTTTTAGATCTAAAACTCTACCGCTTACAACTATTTTATTTTTTAGCTACTTCTTAGCTAGAACAGGATTGGCATAAGTTTGAATGAAAATACTTTTTTGTGAGTCAGTTAAATCGGCCATTCTTAAGGTCAGTTGATCGTGTTCAAGAGCTTTGTTTTGTTGAATTGCCGATGCTGCTTTTATGTTACTTTCAAACAAATGATAATTAGAAATAATTTGCTCATCAATACTATTGGCAACTGCAATATTATCCGCAAAATTACCTTTTAATGGCGAACCAAATGCAACGTGCACTTTACCTTTATGCCCCACAATCCCTTTTGTAATACTTTGAATGTCTTCTTGATCGCCTTTTTTATATTCACCATGTTGTTTGATCGCATCTAGTTCAATGGCTTTGCTTACATCACAAGGGTCGTACTCGTAAGATATTGAAACAGGCACAAGATTGTAAACATTAATGAATTCACTTAGATCAGTGCTTTTTGCTTTATTTAAAAGTAACATTGAAATGATCGCGGGATTAGTTTTATCTAATCCATCTTTTGCTCGCCCTTCGCGCTGAGCGATCCAAACATGGTTTTTTTCTTCATGGACACAATAATCCATATAAGCAGAAAGTTGTTTGGCATTTTTAAAATGTTCACGTTTAGTTGCGGCGCTGCGTTTAACAATAAAACTTTTGTTTAAACGCATTAAATCAGACACCCATGGTTTGGTGAATAAATTATCCCCAGTTGCAATGGTTAAAGTGTTGCTGCCTGCCCGATGTAAAGCAAGGTTAACTAAAGCGGGATCTAATACAATATCACGATGATTGGAGATAAATAATGTGGCTTTATCTAAATCAAGTGTGTCTAAACCAGAGCTTGTGAAATCGTCAGTGGTGGTCGCAATCATCCTGTCCATATAGCCTTCAATCATTAATTGAAGATCTGACACGCTGTTGAATGTTTTAGTTTTGCGTTTTAGATAAGAAGCGATCATCCATCTTGCGATTTTAGGCGCAAAACGGTGGATAGTTGGTAACTTAAATTTAGCGACCGCATTATGCATATCACTATCTTGCACAAACTTTGATAAAACCCCGCGTACTTCAGCATCGGTATAAGGGCGAATATCATCAAATTGACTCATAATGTAAAACTATCCAGCTAGTAAAAGTATTGTGATTATACCGTTTGAGTTAACTACTCACAAATACAAATACTTGGTAAGAGATAAAACCCGCAAATAATATCCCACCTTCTATTCTATTAATGGATCTTTTTTTACCAATAACAGCAACCGCTAGTAGTAAAAGCGTGGCAGCAATCATAACGAGGGTGTCTCTGTTGGCTTGGATTAAGCCAGGGGTTAGAATAGCGGGAATCGACATGACTGCAAAAATGTTGAATATGTTTGACCCGATGATATTTCCAATTGCTAGATCATCTTCACCTTTTAATACAGCTGTAATACTGGCTGCTAATTCAGGTAGGCTGGTGCCAATTGCAATGACCGTTAATCCAATTACAAGTTCTGATAAACCAAAATGTAACGCAATGACTTTTGCGGAAATTACTAAATATTTAGCTGACAAAACAAGAAATACTAAACCAACTATTAACCATAATACTGATTTATAAAGTGGCATTTTGTCGGGCACTTCACTTTCAATGTCTTTTAAAGTTTCTTTATCATCACCAAGTCTTGAGTGCCTTAAAGCGTTTAAAGTTAAAAAAGTGATGGTGGCAAAAAAGGCAATTAATAAAATAACCCCTTCTTTTTTGGTTAATTCTCCATTAAGCAGAAAGTAAGCACCAATGACGGAGGCAATTAAAACCATTGGAATTTCTTGTTTAACAGTTGATGAACCTACAACAATGGGTTTAATTAATGCGGTTAACCCGATTACAAAAAGAATATTCGTGATGTTTGACCCAATTGCATTACCCACACCAATGTCCGGCGTGCCATTTTGTAATGATGCTTGAGCTGCGGCCATCATCTCTGGGGCTGAAGACCCCATTGCTACAATCGTTAAGCCAATAATTAATGGGCTGATGCCAAGGTTTCTTGCAAACCCTGATGCACCAAATACAAAACGATCGGCGCTCCAAACTAATACTGCAAGGCTGGCGATGATGATGCCAAAATGCATAAAAATACTCATAAACTCTCTCTAAAATTATTGGTTATCAAAAATTGTTGGTTTAAAATTGTTTGTTCCATTGTACGCATTGATCAAAACTGATTCCATTGCCTCCAAAAATATCTAATGCACTGCCAATCGTTAAATCTACAGTGCCATTTGAAATATCATTAACTTGTTTTAAGTCTTCTATCGATCTAGCGCCGCCTGCGTAAGTCATAGGTACTTTGTCAAATTGGCCTAATAACTTCACCAGTTTGGCATCAATACCCTGTTGCAAACCCTCTACGTCAGCGGCGTGAATTAAAAATTCGTCACAATGTTTGGCTAATTCATTTAATGTGTCTAAGTTTATTTCTAAGTCAGTGATTGTTTGCCAGCGATCAGTTGCGATAAACCAGCCATCGTTTACTTTGCGACAACTTAAATCCAAGATTAATCTGTCTTTGCCAGTAATGGCTTTTATTTCTTCTAAACGCTTAAAAGAGAATTGTTTATCTTCAAATAAATAAGAGGTCACTATAATGTGTGAGGCACCATACTCTAAATATTTCTCAGCGTTTGTATTATTTACACCACCACCAAATTGTAAACCCTGAGGGTAAGTTTGAAGCGCAAGTTTTACTTGTTCTTCATTGCCGGGGCCCAAAGCGATGACATGGCCGCCTGTAAGGTTATGTTTTTGATATAATTCAGCGTAATATGCAGCGTCATGTTGGCTGATAAAATTGGTTTTTGCACCTTCATCATTTAAGCTGCCACCTACAATCTGTTTAACGCAGCCTTGATGTAAGTCGATACAAGGTCGAAATTTAGTCATAATGCTATAATATAAATATAAAAAAACGTAATTATACCTACCTGCTTTATGAAGAGGTAGTGTAACCATTAAATAAAGGAAGTGAATATGCGAATAGTTGTATTAGTTAATATATTGTTGTTAACCATGCTGTCTTTGAAGGCCTATTCAGAAGACGTGGTAGCCGAAGGTATAAGTCCTAAAATTATTGGTGGGCAAATAGTTGAAGTGGATAATAGTCCTTATGGTTTTTTTGCTAGATTATATGGGTCCGACCAAAATAGCGCAAAAGCGTTTTGTGGTGGTGCGCATATTGGTAACGGTATTGTTCTAACAGCCGCGCATTGTTTAGATAGTTTGCATGAGCAAAGTATTTCTTTGCGTTTCCCCCATGACTCTGTGTTTAAAAATGAGGTGTTTGAATCGTTATATATCAAATTACATCCTGCTTTTATAGAAGTAGAGCTTGGTTATGATGTCGCGATTATTAAAATTAAGGATAAAAACGGTCGGTATCCAGAAACAATAAGTTTATTGGATACCAGTCAGTACATAAATTTTGCTAATGATGAGCTGTTAGAAGTTATTGGTTATGGCTTGACCAGTGTGCGATTTGAAACGATACCCACCCAATTACATAGAATTGAGATCAATAAAGTGCCTCATGAAATATGCGAAGCGAATTATAGTGAATATGACACGATTGTTGAGTTAATCATGATGTGTGCAGCAGCAACAAGCAAAGATAGTTGTCAGGGGGATAGTGGTGGGCCGTTGATGTATTACGATGAACAGAAGAAGCAGTATTATCATACTGGGGTTGTTAGTTTTGGTAATGGGTGTGCAGAGCCTGAATTCCCTGGTATTTATACTCGCACAGATTATTTTAATGATTGGATATCAGAATTTATTGATAAAACCATTTTTGTTGAATTAAATTCAACAAATAAATATTTACATACTGGTCAAGATGCAAAAAACAAAGTTGAAATTGAATTAAGTAATTTCAGTTTATCCGACTCTACAATTAGTACATTTAATATTGATTCACAGCTAACTAATGATGAGTGTGGTGAATTTAGAAATAAAGTTATTATGGAAAACGAATCGATAAAATGTGAAATTACACTTAATGGTTTAGAGCAAGGTGAGGTTAATGATTTACAGATAGATTTTTCATATTTAAAGGCAGGTTCAATAATAACGCAGAAAGATGAATTTCCATTATATTTATTATCGACAACCATACCGGGAGACGTAAATAATTACTTAGATGATCTTATATATCATTCATGGGCAGAATCAAGTTTAAACCCTTGGAAATATAATGCTTATTACGGGGTATTTCAATCAACCGCAAAACTGAATTATGCTACTTCGCTGCTTTCGGTTAATGGATATTTTAATTACGGAATAAAATTTAATTTTGCGATGGAATCTGAATTGGGTTATGACTTGTTTTATGTGACAGTTGATGGGGTTTTACAGCAAAATCAAGTGGCAAGTGGGGTTTGTAAAAAACAAAGTGTCGTGATTAGTGTGCCTGCAGGTTATCATCGAATTGCATTTATTTACACAAAAGATTTTTCCTATAATGTAGGGGATGACGAAGTTGAAATTTCAAAGTTTGAGCTTTTATCAGAATTTACTGCTGCTACTAGTAGTCCTCATTGTTTTCAATGGCAACCAGATGAGCCTCGACTCTGGCAAATTGGCTCAATCAATATTATCTTCATGTTAATATTGGTAGGGTTGGCTTTAATTGTACGACGTAAAGTAGCCTAATATCTTCGATTTGTACCCATAATTCATGTGGGTACAAAAAATATCCAATTTATTTCCTTTTATCTCAAAATATCCCCTTGAAACCCTTCGTCGAGTCCTCATATAGCAGCATCTAAACCTATTACTGCATTCTTAAAAAACAGTTAATAGTGTAAAGTTTTGTAGAAAGATTTGTAAATTATTTGAGAAAAAAGTGGAGTAAATAATGTCCGTTGAAGAAAATCCATCGCATGATGAATTGGAAGAAGTCTCTGTAGAAGAATTAGAGCAAGAAGAGCAAGTGCTTGAAGGCGAAGTTGAATCAGAATCAGTTGATGAAGATGATGAAATTGAGTTATTAAAAGCCGAAGCTGAAAAATGGAAAGAAACGGCATTAAGAAGCGAAGCTGAATCTCAAAATATCCGCCGTCGTTCAGAAAAAGACGTGCAAAACGCACATAAATTTGGTGTTGAAAAACTAATTAAAGAAATGTTGCCAGTGATCGATAATTTAGATCGTGCATTAGAAAGTGCCGACACTGAAAACGAAAGCTTAAAAGCAATGACACAGGGTGTTGAATTAACTTTGAAGTCGTTTGTAGCAGCATTAGAGAAATTTGATGTAAAAGAAATTAACCCAGTTGGCGAACCGTTTGATCCACAGTTGCACCAAGCAATGACAATGATCCAACAGCCAGACGCTGAACCAAACTCAGTAATTGCGGTTATGCAAAAAGGTTATGAAATGCACGGTCGATTAATTCGCCCTGCCATGGTGGTTGTGAATAAAGCATAGAAATCTGTGTTTTAAAATTCATTAACGCTTGAAATAAATTTTGGTTCACCCATATATAGAACCATCCCAAATATAAAGATTCGAGGAATTAAAAAATGTCAAAAGTAATTGGTATTGATCTAGGAACAACTAATTCATGTGTTGCTATTTTAGATGGCGGCAAAGCAAAAATTATTGAAAATGCAGAAGGCGATCGTACAACCCCTTCTATCGTAGGTTTTGCTGAAGATGGCGAAATTTTGGTTGGTCAATCAGCAAAACGTCAAGCTGTGACAAACCCAGAAAGCACACTTTATGCAATCAAACGTTTGATTGGTCGTCGTTTTAAAGATGACGTTGTACAAAAAGACATCCAAATGGTGCCGTACAAAATTGCTGAAGCTGACAATGGTGATGCTTGGGTTGAAGTACGTGGCGAGAAAAAAGCACCGCCACAGATTTCTGCAGAAATATTGAAAAAAATGAAAAAAACAGCCGAAGATTTCTTAGGCGAAAAAGTAACAGAAGCAGTAGTAACGGTTCCTGCATACTTCAACGATGCACAACGTCAAGCAACTAAAGATGCGGGTCGTATTGCTGGTTTAGAAGTTAAGCGTATTATCAATGAGCCAACTGCGGCAGCATTAGCATACGGCATGGATAAAAATCGTGGCGATAAAACAATTGCTGTATACGATTTAGGTGGCGGTACATTTGATATATCAATCATCGAAATTGCTGAAGTAGATGGAGAGCACCAGTTTGAAGTATTAGCAACAAATGGTGATACATTCTTAGGTGGTGAAGATTTCGATATGAAGATGATCGAATTTTTAGCAGCTGAATTCAAAAAAGACACAGGCATTGATCTTAAAGGTGATCCTTTGGCAATGCAGCGTCTTAAAGAAGCAGGCGAAAAAGCGAAAGTTGAATTGTCTTCATCTACGCAAACAGATGTTAACTTACCTTACATCACTGCTGACGCATCCGGTCCTAAGCATTTAAATGTAAAAGTAACTCGTGCAAAATTAGAATCGTTAGTTGAAGATTTGGTTAAACGTACTTTAGAGCCATTAAAATTAGCGATTAAAGATGCGGATTTAGAAATCTCAGAAATTGATGATGTTATTTTGGTTGGTGGTCAAACACGTATGCCAATGGTTCAAGAAGCGGTTAAAAACTTCTTCGGTAAAGAGCCACGTAAAGATGTTAACCCAGATGAAGCAGTAGCAATGGGTGCAGCGATTCAAGGTGCTGTATTATCTGGCGAAGTAACGGATGTATTGTTATTGGATGTTACTCCATTAACATTAGGTATTGAAACAATGGGTGGTGTAATGACTCCGCTTATTGATAAAAATACAACGATTCCAACTAAGAAAACACAAACGTTCTCTACAGCTGATGACAATCAAAATGCTGTAACTATTCATGTGATTCAGGGCGAGCGTAAACAAGCGGCTCAAAATAAATCATTAGGTCGTTTTGACTTAGCTGACATTCCACCGGCTCAACGTGGTGTACCTCAAATTGAAGTTGCTTTTGATTTAGATGCTAACGGTATCTTAAATGTATCAGCTACTGATAAAGGTACAGGTAAAGAGCAGTCAATTATCATTAAAGCGTCTTCTGGTTTATCAGATGAAGAAATTGATGAAATGGTACGTGATGCTGAAGCGAATGCTGAAGAAGATAAAAAATTCGAAGAAATGGTTCAAGTGCGAAACACAGCTGATGGTTTAGTTCATGCAACTAAGAAAACATTAGAAGATGCGGCGGACAAAATTGAAGCGGCTGAAAAAGAAGCAATTGAAACTGCAATTACAGAATTATAAGAAGCTTTAAAAGGCGACGATAAAGAAGTAATCGAAGCAAAAACAAAAGCACTAACCGATGCGTCTCAAAGCATGGCTGAAAAGTTATACGCTGAGCAAGCTGAAGGTGGTGAGCAGCCAGAAACTGAAGCGGCTGGTCCTGATGATGCAGTAGATGCAGAGTTTGAAGAAGTTAAAGAAGATAAATAAATTCTTTGATTGATTGATTAATTCAGAAGGCCAAGTTTTTACTTGGCCTTTTTTGCATTTAAAAATAAAAAAATTGAGTTAAAATTGATATGTCAAAACGTGATTATTACGAAGTATTAAACGTTGCCAAAGATGCGGATAAGAAAGAAGTAAAAAAAGCTTATCGCAAGATGGCAATGAAATACCATCCCGATCGTAATCCAGATGATAAAAGTTCAGAAGACGCATTTAAAGAAGTAAACGAAGCATACGAAGTATTATCCGACGAGCAAAAACGTGGTGCGTATGATCAATATGGTCATGCGGGTCTTGAGCAAGGTGGCGGCGGTGGAGGTCATGGAGCCGGTGGGTTTGGTGATATTTTTGGTGATGTATTCGGAGATATATTTGGCGGCGGGGGAGGTGGGCGTGGTGGTGGCCGGGGTGAAGACCCTCGCCGAGGTCCGGGTGGGAGACACCCTCACCGACTTTCGCCAGCCGGCCAGTGAAGCGCTTCCCGGCTTCGAGGACGTCACGCCCATGGTCTT
>JALJPK010000050.1:21819-28095 GCA_022968985.1 Pseudomonadales bacterium
AGCATACAAATGACATTAGAAGATGCTGTTAATGGCGTTGAGAAAAAAATCAAAGTGCCTACTTTAGTTTCATGTGATCCTTGTGATGGCAGTGGCGCTAAACCAGGTACTAGCTCAAAAACATGTCATACCTGTGGTGGTGTGGGACAAGTAAGAATGCAGCAAGGTTTCTTTGCGGTTCAACAAGCTTGTCCAACTTGTAGTGGTAAAGGTAAAGTAATTGAGAGCCCTTGCCCTAAATGTCGTGGTCGTGGTGTAAATGAAGAAACTAAAACCTTAAATGTTAAAATTCCGGCAGGAGTTGATACTGGGGATCGAATTCGATTGTCCGGTGAAGGCGAAGCAGGGCCAAATGGTGGTCCATCTGGTGATTTATACGTAGAAGTTTCTGTTAAACGTCATGCTATTTTTGAGCGTGATGGATCTGATCTACATTGTGAGATGCCAATTAGTTTTGCTCAAGCTGCATTAGGTGGTGAAATTGAAGTGCCAACTTTAGCGGGTCGTGTGAAACTTAAAGTGCCAGCTGAATGTCAAAGCTCAAAAGTATTTAGATTACGTGGCAAAGGTGTTAAGTCAGTTCGTGGCGGCGCAATTGGTGATTTAATGGTGCGTTTGAATATCGAAACTCCTGTAAATCTTAATTCGAAGCAAAAAGAATTGTTACGTGATTTCCAAGCATCGGTAGACGGTGGAAAAAAACATTCCCCGAAAACTAAAAGTTGGATGGCAGGTGTGAAGAAATTTTTTGATGATATTTGATTTTTTAATCAAATAAATGAAAAAAAGACTGATTTTATTTAGATCGGTCTTTTTTTTGGATTTTTATGTTCTATTTTTCCATTTTATTCGTTGTTAGGCTGTAGTAATAATAATTACATCGACCTATTAATTTTCAGTTGTTCATTAATATTCACAGAGTATTAAAACGCTAAACCCGAATTATATCCAATTTTTTCTGGGTATTATTTGCACCACTTCACTATTGATTCTTTAAGGTGGGTGTATTCGATTTCTTCTTGCTCTTTTACTGCGCGCCCACTTGTGCCGTTGGTTTTTATTTGTTTTAGGTCTTGTTGCATTTGTATGATTTGAACGGGTGTAAATATGGTTTTGTCGGGTAAATTGATAATCAACCAATCCGCCAATTGGATGAAAGAATCATTCCAGTTAATGTTGCCGTTGTTATGATGTTCATAACTCAAACGACCCAATTCACGCGCCAATTCACCTTGTTTACTGCCAGCTAATCCTGAGTGTAGAACAAAAAATTCAGCAATGTATTTGTATGTTCAGTTTTCTGGTTTTACGATGTCTTTTGTTTTTACTGGATTGTCATTTTGGTTGCTTCTTGAATCAACAGGGATTACATTTTTTTGGTTTTATCTGACCAGCAAGTACTAACATTATGTACCTAAGTATCTAACCCTTCTCCAATAAAATAGGTGTGATCAATATCAGCGGTTAAACCAAAAGCAATGTTTAGTTCTGCGAAGTAGGTAATCGACGTCATTTTTGTTTCATTGTCAGACTAGGTCTTTAGGCTGTTGCCAAGGGTATGGAGCAACTTGAGCACTTATCACAAATGGTAAACACAATTGTCGTTGTAGTGCTTGTGTATATTTCACTAAAACACTTGTCATTTGGCACTACAAAATCGCTGATTACTTCAGTTTTATCTTTTTCGATTTGGTTTTTAATTCGTAACTAAATGCTTCGCGGATGTTTTTGCATCGTTAACGCTGTATCTAAATCGCCTAGAGTTTAAGTCATTGATTTAATGGGGTATTTTCAAGCGACATATCAGTATCGCTTTTACCTTATCTTTTTTCTTTGCTTTTAGTTGTCGTTAAGTTTGTTTTAGCTCAAATTTAGAAAATTGTGATCGATGTTTTGATTTAATAATTAAACGTTTAAAAGTTCGTTTTTATTGGCTTAACGAGAGTGATTATTATAACGGATGGGTTTTTGTGCATTATTTTGGGTCGTATAAATTAAGAGGCATAATCGATGTTATATTGACTCAATTGCGTCATAATGGTGCGATTATAATTAAGTTTATTTGATAGGTCCTGATATCACGGGGCTTAAGTTAAATTATTTGTTGGCGTGATTATTGCCATGTTTATATTGTTTTTAGCTAAAAGTTCATAATTGTGCATTTTTTCTGGGAGTTTTTTGTTTGTCACCCTCATATTTAGGTTCCATTTTTGATCAATTAACCACTTCGGTGGTTATGTTGGATAGTGAGTTTACTGTCAGTTACGTTAATGCAAGTGCAGAGGCGTTATTTCATCGATCTTCGCATCAATTACTTGATGCTAGTTTCGAGTCGTTTTTTGAGTATTCGGAAGAAATTCAACATTTAATTAGAGCGGCTAGTTTATCTGAGGCACCAGTTATTGAGCATGATGCTACTTGGGGGATTAGAGGTCAAAAACCTATTCGTGTTGATGTGGTGGCTTCACCTATTGATCAGTCTGGCGAAATAAGTGTTTTGTTGGAGATTCAAAATATTGAACGCAGTGTTCGATTTGATCATGAAGAGCAGATGCGTAAAAAACAAGAGACAACTCAAGAGTTGGTTCGTGGTGTAGCCCATGAAATTAAAAATCCGTTAGGGGGGATACGTGGGGCAGCTCAATTGTTGGCTTTGGAATTTGAAAATTCAGACTTAATTGAATATACCAATATCATAATTGAAGAAGCGGATCGTTTAAGAAACCTTGTGGACAGAATGTTGGGTTCACGTGATGTGGGGTTGTTTGCTCAATTAAATATTCATAAAGTGGTTGATCGTGTGTATCAGCTTGCACTGGCGGAGTGTGGAGAGCGTATTAAATTTGTTTGTGATTTTGATCCGAGTATTCCAGATATAATGGCAGACAAAGAGCAGATGATTCAAGCGGTGCTTAATGTGGTGCGTAATGCGATAGAAGCACTAGATGAAAGTGCGACTCCTAATGCTCAGATTACATTAAAAACGCGGATAGTTAGGCAGGTTTTATTGGGAAAAAAGAAGGTGCGTTTAGCTTGTCGGTTAGAAATAATTGATAACGGCCCGGGTATTCCAGAAAAATTAAAATCAGATGTTTTTTTTCCGATGATTTCTGGTCGCGCAAAAGGCACGGGGTTGGGGTTATCCATCACTCAGCAAATAATGCATCGCCAAGGTGGGATGATTGAGCACGACTCAGTACCAGGGCGAACAAATTTCTCTTTGTATTTTCCAATAGAGCAAAGTAAATAATTTTTTTAAGGTGGTATTATGAATAAGACTTCTTTTTGGATAGTGGATGATGATCGATCTATTCGTTGGGTATTAGAGAAAGCGCTAAACAAGGCTAACATCTCGTGTACAAGCTTTTCATCTGCCTCTGCAATGCTGAGTAAGTTGAAGCTTGAAAAGCCTGAAGCGATCATTACTGATGTTCGTATGGACGGTTTGGATGGCATTGAGATGATGAATAAAGTGCATGAGCAATATCCTGATATGCCAGTGATTGTTATGACGGCACATTCAGATTTGGATTCAGCGGTTCAGTCGTATCAAGGTGGTGCGTTTGAGTATCTGCCAAAACCTTTTGATGTTGTTGAGGCGGTTGAATTAGCCAGTCGTGCGATTGCGCACTCTCGTGAAAAAAGTGCTCGTGTAGAAGTGGAAGAGAAGAGTAATGATACAGAGATAATTGGTGAGGCACCTGCAATGCAGGAAGTGTTTCGTGCTATAGGGCGTTTATCACAATCTAATATTACTGTTCTGATTAACGGTGAGTCAGGAACGGGTAAAGAATTGGTGGCTCAGGCACTGCATAGGCATAGTCCGCGTAGAGATGATCCATTTATAGCGTTGAATATGGCTGCTATTCCAAAAGATTTAATGGAATCGGAGTTGTTTGGTCATGAAAAAGGCTCGTTCACAGGTGCGCAAAGCTTGCGTCGTGGGCGTTTTGAGCAAGCTAATGGTGGAACGTTGTTTTTGGATGAAATTGGCGATATGCCCCATGAAACACAAACACGTTTACTTCGTGTGTTGGCGGATGGTGAATTTTATCGTGTGGGTGGGCATTCTTCGGTTAAAGTTGATGTGCGTATTATAGCGGCGACCCATCAAGATTTAGAGAAAATGGTAGAAGAGGGTCGATTCCGTGAGGATTTGTTTCATAGAATTAATGTGATTAGAATTCATTTGCCTAAATTGTCACATCGTCGTGAGGATATTCCTAAACTTTTACAGTATTTTTTAAAAGAAGCGGCCGTTGAGTTAAAGGTAGAAAGTAAAGCGCTTTCAAATGAAGCAGAAGTTTTTTTGGTGGGATTAGAGTGGCCGGGAAATGTTAGGCAGTTGCAAAATATTTGTAGGTGGTTAACTGTAATGGCGTCGGGTCGTGAAGTGTTGATTTCTGATTTACCGCCTGAATTGCTGAAAGCTCAAGTAGAGCGTACTCCATTAAATGGCGATTGGCAGCAGAGTTTAAGGTATTGGGCTGAAAAAGAATTAGCGGATGGTCATCAGTCGTTATTGGATGAAGCGTTGCCTGCTTTTGAGAGGATCATGATTGAGGCTGCACTCAAGCATACTGCGGGTCGCAAGAAGGATGCATCTATCTGGTTGGGTTGGGGTAGAAACACGTTAACACGTAAGATTAAAGAGTTAGGAGTAGAGGATAGTCAGGAAGATGAAGATTAATTTTTAATTAATGCTTGATTTTATTTCTAAGTTTACGTATTATCCGCGCTCTCTTTTTGACGGGATGTCGTTAAGAAAGTGTGTATATAGGCCAGTAGTTCAATTGGTAGAGCGTCGGTCTCCAAAACCGAAAGTTGCGGGTTCGAGTCCCCCCTGGCCTGCCATCACAAACCATAGATGGTATATTAGAGTAGCGTATTATGAGTTCAATAATAAATAAGAAAAACCCAATCGATAATGTTTTATGGCTGCTAGTTGTAGCTATTTTAGTTGGCGCTATATGGGGTAATTATCATTATACCAATGTTGAAAGTGTAACGTGGTATATGCGTCTAGGTGGCGTAGTGCTAGCTGGTTTGATTGCTGTTGGTTTAGCGTTGTTAACGCAAACGGGCAAGAAAATTAATCAGTTACGCAAAGAGTCTGTTGTAGAAATTAAAAAAGTAGTATGGCCAACTCGTCAAGAGACGATTCAAACAACCATTATGGTTATTGTTATGGCCTCAGTTGCGGCATTTATTATATATTTGATGGACATCAGTCTTCGAACAATGATGATTGCAGTGTTCGGTATCGGAAGTTAAGGGGGTCATATGTCAAAACGTTGGTATGTAATTCATGCTTATTCCGGTTATGAGAAGCGCGTTCAAAGTGCTATGCAAGAGCAGATCGAATTAAAAGGTCTTCAAGACTTGTTTGGTGATGTTTTGGTTCCTACAGAAAGTGTTGTAGAAATCCGTGATGGGAAAAAGCGTAAAAGTGAACGTAAATTCTATCCTGGCTATGTTTTAGTTCAGATGGAAATGCAAGATGAATCATGGCATTTAGTTAAAAATACACCTCGTGTATTAGGTTTTATCGGTGGTACTAAAGATAAACCTGCGCCAATTACTGCGAAAGAAGCAGAAATTATTCTTCAGCGTGTTGAAGATAGTGAAAACAAAGTTGCACAGAAAACTGTTTATGAACCAGGTGAAGTGGTTCGAGTTACCGAAGGTCCTTTTGCTGACTTTAACGGAACAGTAGAAAAAGTGAATTACGAGAAATCGAAAGTTCAAGTTTCGGTTTCTATTTTTGGTCGCGCGACACCAGTAGAGTTGACGTTTAGTCAAGTCGAAAAAGCGTAATCAAGTAAATTAATGAAAACCCCGATGAGCTTTTGGCTCTTCGGGGTTTTCGTGTCTAGAACGGGGAGCTTTATTTTAGAGCGTTAGAACCCAAATTGAGGTATGTATCATGGCTAAGAAAGTCGAAGCTTATATCAAGCTACAAGTGGGTGCTGTTAAAGCTAACCCAAGTCCACCAGTTGGTCCTGCATTATGCCAAAAAGGTGTTAACATCATGGAATTCTTTAAGGCGTTTAACGCTGCAACACAGGGTATTGAAGTAGGTCTACCTATTCCAGTTGTTATTTCTGTATATAGTGATCGTAGTTTTACATTCATCACTAAAACACCACCTGCTGCTGTTTTATTAAGAAAAGCTGCTGGCATTAAAAGTGGTTCTGGTCGTCCAAATACTGAAAAAGTTGGTACTGTTACACGTGCACAACTTTTAGAAATCGCTACAACTAAAGAGCCAGATTT
>JALJPK010000051.1 GCA_022968985.1 Pseudomonadales bacterium
GAATACCGATTCAGACAAACAATTATTAGGTGTTCAAAGTTCCCAATACTTAAACTTTGCAGAAGGCCCACTAAAACAAACAGGTTTACCATTAGATTTTGCAATTAGAGGTGAAGGGTTTTTCGAAGTTGAAAACGCTCAGGGTGAACGGTTTTATACAAGAGTAGGCAGATTTGTGACAGATGAGTTTGGTTATTTAAAAACCAAAGAAGGTTATTTTTTATCTTCGAATGTTCGTATACCCGAAAACTCAACCAGTATTGTTATTGACTCAGACGGTACAGTAAAAGCAACTTATCCGGGTAGTAATGTATTAAAAGAAATTGGTGAAATAAATATATTAGGTTTCTCAAATCCACAAGGCTTAAGTGCTAAAAGTGGTGGGTATTATAGTGCAACTCAAAACTCAGGTACAGCTGAAATTAAAGCTGACAGCTTGATATTTCAGGGTTCACTAGAAGCGTCAAACGTAGATATTATTAGTGAAATGGGTGAAATGATGTTAGCCCAGCACACTTATCAAATGAACTCGAAGATACTACAGGTTGCTGATGAAATTTTGGGTATTATTAATAACCTTAAACGTTAATTTAATAAGTTTTAGTCAAACTATATTAGTGGAAGGGGCGTGGATTACGCCTGTTACGTTTGGTTTTGAAAATGTATCTGCAAATAGATTATTTCCAGCACCTATTAATGGCCAAATAATTAAAATAAAAACAAGCTTAATCAACAAAAAGTTATACAGATTGAATATTCCAGCGTTAGATATTCAAGATGAATATGTTCGGTTTAAAGGCTTTAACCCTAATAGTATCAAACAAAATTTTATAAACGAATGTTTGCTTTTATTACCAAAAAAAGAAAATGAAAACTGGGTATTACAAGACATTCAAGCTCATTCGTTTTTAGGTGAAATTCAAACTGTTACAGTTGTAATTAATGTCGGTTTTGCTCAATGTGAAGTGTTAATTGTTAATGATTTAAAACAATCGTTTAATGTCACATTATTATTTGAACTAAATAATTTAGTATTAATTTTGAAAGCAAAAGTTGAAATACAATCAGGTAAAAATGTATTACCTAATGTTTATGAGAGTTATGAAAGTTTACCCTATACACAAACAATTAAATTAACTCAAAGAAGTCGTGCAAATGGTTTAATTCACAAAGATCAAATAATAACAGCACGAAATATTAAAAAAGAAATGTCGGTTTGGAAAAGTGACATGATTCAATTGGTATCAATTGTTGGAGATGTCACATTAAGTATCCAAGTAACTGCATTACAAGATGGTGAAATTGGCGATCAAGTTTACGTACAATTTAAAGATAAAAAAATAAAAGCAACCATTGTTGCTCAAAACAAAGTTGAAATACGAGGTGGGCTATGAAGTTTATAATATTTAGTTTGTTTGCACTCTTAATGATAAATACAGTCGCAGCAAAAAGTTTGTATGACCCAGAAAGTTATACACCCTTATTATCTGAGCATCAGAGTTTTGCAATTGGTGACATTGTGACAGTGATGATTTATGAATCATCGTCTGCAACATCCCAGGCCGGATCTAAAACCTCAGTGAGTAATTCAATTGGTTTAAAATACAAAGATGATGGCTCTGAAATAGGTGGTGACTTTGGTATAAGCGGTAAATTTGATGGTGGTGGATCCACTGTTAGAAATGATGAGATAGCAGCGAGTATTTCAGTAAATATTATTAGCATTAATGCTAATGGTGATTTTAATATTGAAGGGCAACAAATATTACATCTTAATACTGAGTCACGAAATATTCAAATTAAAGGGACAGTTCGTCCTGAAGATATAGCCTCAGATAATAGTATTGCTTCTACAAGAATTTCTAATGCAGAAATTAAATTTTTAGGTGAAGGTGATTTATCTTCAGCTGAGAAACCTGGTTTAATAACAAAGTTTTGGAATTTTCTGTTTTGAATAAAATTAAAATATTTTTTGTATTGTTATTAGTATCTCAATTTACAAATGCAGTCGATGTGCGTATTAAAGATATCTCTCGTATTGAAGGCAGTAGAAATAACATGTTAGTGGGTAATGGTATTGTGACTGGGCTTTCGGGTACAGGCGATTCAGCAGGTAATAAACTAACCCTGCAATCTGTTTCAAATATGTTAAAACGTTTTGGAGTAAATGTTTCAAGTTCAGATATTAGAAGTCGAAATGTTGCTGCGGTGAGTATCCAAGCAATAATTCCTCCTTTTGCACAACCTGGTGACCATATCGATATCACAGTTACTTCAATTGGAGACGCAAGAAGTTTATCTGGTGGCAGTTTATTACTAACAGAATTAAGAGGTCCTGACTTAAAAATTTATGCATTAGCTCAAGGCGCGTTATCAGTTGGGGGATTTAAACAGGGTAATCAAAATGTCAGTGTATCTAAAAACCACACAACATCAGCCATTATTTCAAATGGAGCCATTGTTGAAGTAGAAATTGAAAGTGTGGTTGTTAAAAATAAACAAACACACTTATTATTACATACGGCTGATATAACTACTGCAATTCGAATAACAGACAAAATTAATACTGCAGTTTCTCAAGAAGTAACTGCAATTATGATAAACCCAGGAAAAATAAAATTAATATTTAATAACGATGATAATTATAAAACAATTGCAGAAATTCAAGCTCTCACAGTAGAACCTGACTTTGTCAGTAAAGTGGTAATAAATGAAAAAACTGGCACCGTTATTTCTGGAGCCAATGTTCGGATTAGCCCAATTGTTTTAAGTCACGGTGCTTTAAAAATTCAAATAGGTTCCACAGTATCAACATTTGAACATAAACAAGATGATCTAACTGGTTATAGTAAAGATATGACTATTCGAAGTTCTTTAGATTACCAAGAAAAAACAAATGTAATAAGTTTTAAAGAATCTGTAAAAATTGAAGATTTAATTATGGCTTTAAGCCAAGTGAAACTAAGTAGTAGAGATATAATATCTGTATTACAAGCTTTAAAAGAAAGCGGCGCACTGCATGCTGAATTAGTGGTTCAATAAGGTTATATAATGTCGATTGAAAATATTTTAAATGTAGGTCAAATTAGTTTAGACACTACTATGTTACAACATAAATTAAATGCACTAAATATTGCAAATGTAAATAACTCTAATGCAAGCTCATTAAGCTTAGATTTTAAAGCGGTTCTGAATGAAGCAAATATAATATTAAACTCTCAAGGTTTAAAGTCAGCGGAAAGTTTTTTGCAAAAAAATACATTCATTAAAGAAAACACAGAAAAAGAAAATTTAGCAGATATTATGGCTGAAACATCAGAAATTTTATTGCGTTATAAAGCCGTATCCCAATCAACAGGTCAAATGTTGAACTTATATCAAATAGCAATAAATGGTGGCAGATAATGTCTGACTTTGACTTATTGGCAATATCTCGTTTAGGTATGCAGTTAGAACAGCAGCGAATGGATTTAATTAATACTAATATTGCAATGGCAAATAGCTCATCTAGTGTAGGTGATGGATATCAAGCGCAATCCGTTTCATTTACTCAGGCATTAGATTCGGCTTCTACATTAGATGATGTTGTAACAATCGTTAATCGTTATTCTGATCAAAAATTAAAATACGACCCATCACATCCTTTGGCAAATAGTGAAGGTATGATTGAATTAGCAAACGTAAATTTGGCAACTGAAATGATTGATTTATTAAAAGTAAGTCGTGCATATGAAGCAAATGTTAAAAGTTATAAAGCATCCATTGATATGGCTAGTTTTGCATTGGAGATAGGAAAATGATTGACGCAATAAGTTCGATAAGTTCGATAAGTTCAATAAATACATTAGGGGCAACTAGTACAGCGAATACACAAACATCCTCTATTACTAGTGATTTTAATCAATGGTTGGTTAATGTAAATAATGATGTGAATGTCGCACAAACTTCATTTGAAAAATTAGCAAAAGGTGAAGACATTAGTGTACATAAAGTTATGATGGATATTGAAAGTAGTAAAATGCAATTAGAGTTAATGGTTGAAGTGAGAAATAAATTACTCGAAGGTTATCAAGAAATTTTAAGAATGCAATTATAATAATTTTAAAGTTAATTAAATATCAACTAAAAAGTTTAAGTATTAGAAGAGAATTAAAATGAATACGCAAAATGTAAAGTTGTTTTCAGTTTTTGCAGGTATTATCCTTATCATTGCAATGATTGTTATCTACAAATTAGCCGCTCAAGAAGGTTATCAGAATGTTGCTACAAATCTAAATGAAGATGCATTAATTAGAGCCACAAATACTTTAGATCAAAATCAAATCAATTATAAAATTGATACTGACTCATCCACGATAAAAGTACTTAAATCAGATGCCAAAAAAGTATCTGATATTTTATATAATAACGGTGTCGTAGAACAACGCCAAAAAGGTTATGAATTATTTGATGAATCGGATTTTGGTATTACTGATTTTGCACAACAAGTAAATTATCGCCGTGCATTAGAAGGTGAAATTGCTAATACATTAATGGCAATGCCCGAAGTACAAAAAGCTCGAGTACATCTGGCTATCCAACGACAGGTATTATTTCAAGAAACAACTCCATCCTCTGCAGCCATAACCATTTGGGTTGTAGTTGATAAATTTTTAACTAATAATCAAATTGCTGGTATCAAACAATTAGTTGCTAATTCAGTACCTGAAATAGCATCAGAAAATGTATCAGTATTTAATCATAATGCAGTAGAGCTAAATGGTAGACAGTCGTCAAATGGCAATAAAGCTCAACAAATAATCGAAAAGAAAGTACATACAATTTTATCAGGTTATTTACCAGAAGACTCAATGAAAGTCATAGCAACTGTTAGTTATGATTATTCTAAAAGCGAAATAAAAGAAGAAAATTGGTTGCCTATTCATAATGAAAAAGGCGCACTGTTATCAAAAACCACTTCACAAACGTCTGAAGACAGTGGAAATAAAACAGCAACAACTGAAGAAAAATGGGTATATAACCATCAAATAATAAACCGTATTGAAGAATTAACCGATAATATATCAAAAATTGATGTTTCAATTTATATCAATGAAGACTTAAGCGCACAAGAAGTGGATCAACTAAATTATTTGGTGAGCTCTGCTATTGGCATTAATAAATTACGTGGTGATTCGTTATTTATTTTTGCTACAAAAAGTCGTTTTAAACAAACTGAAATAATAGTGCCAACTGACAAGGAGTCGGATGAACAGTCGCAAGAGTTAAATGCTACTGCTGAAATTGTTGAAGCAACTATTAAACAACAATGGTTTGTTACTTACTGGTGGTTAGGTTATTTAATTTTATTAGGATTCATTATTATTTTAATAATAAAAATGACTACAAATAATAAACCTGATTCCGAAGATCTTAATTCTGATCAAATTAATGCGTTGGTTGAAAAATGGCAAAACAAATAGATTCATTTGAAAACCCTTTAGTTTTTTTGAAACAATTGCTTAATTTAGCAAAAGTGAATGATAAACTTAAATGGCTTAATGTAATGCAATGTGATGTATTAAATGATATTAATGATTCATCATACCTAGATGAATCATTAATTAAACAAGCCATTGATATCGTTAATACTGATATTTTCATACAACAAATTAAAGAATTAAATACGGCTTTTATTTCAGTAAAAGCAACTGATGAAAACGAAAAAGCTGTATTTAATATTATTGATTGTCAAACAAATTATCATTATTTATTTGAAACGACTATTAAAGCAGACTTGTTAAGTATGCAACAATTAAAAAATAATGTTCCAGATACTGTTTGGCATTCTATTAGGGATAGCTGGCATGGATAAGGTCACATTACCTACTAAAGCAGGGTTAATTGAACAAACTAAATATAATGAAGTTTGTAAAGAGTTAACACTGCTTAAACAAAATTTATCGACACTAAAAATTGAAAATGAAACTTTGTTAAGTCAAAATATTCAATTAAAAAATAAAGTGGATGAATTTTCAAACTTTGATCAAAAAATAGAAGAGCAAACAAAGATTGAGGTTGAAAAACAAACACAAGAAATACGTTTGGAATACACATCTGAATTAAATTCACTTAATCAACTTACTCATAATTATCATAAAGAATTAACCTTAGAAATAAGTCGCAATATTCATGATATTATTTTTGTCGCACTAAGTAAGATATTAGGTTCTGTTTTAGCAAAAAGAGAAGTGCCTATTACAATAGTTCAAAATATAATTGAAAAAATAGGTCATCAAAAAAACATTATTATAAAAGTAGCACCTAAGGAATTATTGTTAATTGAGCGTTATAAATCAAGAATTCCTTCTATGGCTCAATATAAAATATTAGCTGACGATTCAGTTAAGTTAGGTGGTTGTATTGTTGAATTAGATCACGCTGTTTATGATGGTCGGTTGGAAGCTCAATTGGAATCAATCCATCAAAGTTTGAATAATGTACGATCAATAAATAGAGAAAATAATGTTCGCTGAATCATTATTTGAACCTTACCTTCAAGCAATGAAAAAATGCGAAACTATTCGTAAAATTGGCCGTATTCAGCAGTTTTATGGTAATACAATCTTATCCAAAGGCCCTGATGTGTTTCTCGGTGAGTGTTGTGAAATATATTGTGGATTAGAATCAGAGCCTGTATTTGCAGAAGTCATCGGCATAAAAGATGGTAATGTTGTATTGATGCCTTATGATGATATTGAAGGTATTAGAGTAGGCAGTGAAGTAATTGGGACAGGTAAAAAACTTTCATTTGAAGTAGGTGATCATTTATTAGGTTCTATGCTTGATGGGTTAGGTAGAGTACAAACACAGGTTAAAAACAAGGTTAATTCTCAGTTTATTGAAGCAAAATCACAAGCGATCACTCCATTAGAGCGTTGTACAAAAATTGAAGCATTAAAAACAAAAATCCCTATTTTTGATTGTCTTTTACCTATAGCGGAAGGCCAACGAATCGGTATTTTTGCAGGAAGTGGAGTGGGTAAATCTACTTTAATGTTAGAGCTTATAAATAATATGCAGACTGATATTAACGTGGTTGCTTTAGTTGGTGAGCGCGGTCGTGAAGTGAGCGAATTTTATGAACAGCTTTTGCAAAACGAAAATATGAAAAATACGATTGTAGTTGCTGCAACTAGTGATGCCCCAGCATTACAGCGAGTTTATGCTTGTTTAACGGCTACCCGAATTGCGGAATATTTCCGTGATCAAAATAAAAAAGTCGGTTTATTTGTTGATTCAATGACTCGATATGCGATGGCACTTAGAGAAAAGAATATAAATTCAGGTGAGCCTCCAGCTACACGAGGTTACACCGCTTCAGTGTTCACTGAAATCCCCAAGTTATTTGAAAGAGCAGGAAAAAAGAAAAATTCAGGCAGTATTACAGGAATATATTCCGTATTGGTAGAAGGAGATGATTTTGAAGAGCCTGTATCCGATACTATGCGTGCTACTTTAGATGGTCATATTGTATTAACCAGACGTCTTGCAAATAAAGGGTTGTATCCAGCTATAGATATATTAGAAAGTAGATCTAGATTAGCATCTAAAATTTTCTCAAGCTCACAACAAAATATTGTAAACAAAGTATTAAATACACTTTCGAATGTTGAAGAAAATAGACAGGCTATTGAGTTAGGTATATATAAACCAGGTAGTAATACGCAATTAGATGCAGACATAAAATTGGAAAAACAAATTATTAAACTATTATTTCAAAATAATAAACAGGTAGATTTTACTCAATTAACTAATTTGGTTGGACGATAATATGCAGTCGGTTATAGAATTATCTAAATTAGATGTTAAGCAAAATATTATTGAAATAGAACAACGCTTAAATGAGATTCAAATTAAGAAATCTGAAATCGACTGCAAAAAACAATCAATTGAGTTAAAAATAACAGAATATACAATAAAATATAATGAATTATATCAATCGGATAACTTGAATTTCGAATTTATTCAAACAGTAAAACAACAAATAGATGAACTGTTTAAGTATAATAAAAAAATTGATATTCATTTAACTTTGATAAATGTTGAGATTAAAAAAGAAGAAGAAAAAAAAGAACAAAATATTAAAGAATTAAACATGCTAAAAAATGCTTATGATGTTATTAAAAAACAAGATCAAAAATTAAAACTAAAACAACAAAATAAAAAGATAGATCAAATTATTAATGATCAAATTAGCCGACTTAGTGTTGAAGGGTAAATATGAATATTGTTAACAATAGTATAGAAAAACAATCCCTTAGTGATAACATCTTTAAGCGAGAGCAGGATAAAACATTCGAAACATTACTTAATGCGAAAATAGAGAATAATGAAAGTAGTGCAGCAGATATTAATGATTTTAATAATCCGTTATTACTTACTAAAAATGACAATAATGAAATTGATATTATAAAGTCAGCGAATTTTATTGAAACGACTAATATAAACCAGTTTGTAAATAACTTAAAAATAAATAGTGATTTAGAAAGCAAAATACAGGTCAAAGATATAAATACACCGATTAATCATGTGAATAATTCAAAAAAATTGTTATCTGAAAAAACCAATAAAGTATCAAGTTTAATTACTGTGCAGGTTCCAGAAAGTAATAAGTCATTATTTAATTCATTTCTGTATGTTAAAAAAGACAATAAACTTTTTATTTCAAAAAATAAATTGGAGTTAATTCAAAAAAATGGCACCAGCATTTTCAATCTATTTAAAGAGTTTGGAATAAAAATATCAAAATTAGTTGTATCTGGAAAACAGGTAGAGGAAAAGTAAAATGCCAGTTGAAGCGAATAGTAGTATTGGATCTGAAGATCTTTTTAAAATTTTGTTAACTCAGTTAAATTATCAAGATCCATTAAAACCAATGGATAATCAAGAATTTATTGCTCAGCTGGCTCAATTTACTACTTTGGAGCAAACCAAACAGTTGAATGATACTTTGTCTAGTTTATTAAATTTAACAAGTTCTAATTTAGGTGTAAGTCTATTAAATAAAACTGTTGAAGTTCAAACGGAAGAATCACTTTTAGTAGGTGAAATTATTACTGTTAGTTTTGTGGATGGATTGCCAGAATTTGTTATTAAGACTGTTGAGGATGAACCCTATTCTGGAATTACAATGGCTCAAATTATTAATATTGAAGGTGAACAATAATGATGGGGTCAATATATAAAGGTTTAGCAGGAATGCTTTCCTTTTCTGAAGGTCTTAGTGGTATAAGTTCTAATGTTGGTAATTTGAATACTACAGCTTACAAAAAAAATGATAATAGTTTTACTGCCTTAGTATCTCATAATGGCAAACAAAATGACGGTGTTCAGACATCAGGTTCGCAATTGATTTTATCCCAAGGTGATTTAAAAAATACAGGTAATGATACTGATATTGCTATTGAAGGCAATGGTTTTTTTGTAGTAGAGAAAAATGGGGAGTATCTAATAACTAGGGATGGGCAGTTTAGGTTTAACGATGAAGGTTTCTTAGTTGCTCGCGATGATGAAATTTTTGTAATGGCTAATGTAAATGGAAGTTTACAGAGAATAGAAATAAATAATTATGTCGACGATGATTATGTAGCAACTACTCAAGTAGATTTTAGAGGGAATTTGAACCTTAGAGAGCAGTTTTACGATATTGAAGATGTTGTTGTAGTTGACTCAACCGGAGCAAGAAGAGATTTAATCATTAAAATTAATACGAACTCTTCAGTAAATGCTGGTGAATGGAACGTTGAAATATTCGAAGGTAACGATATTTTATTAGAATCAACAATAATAAAATATAATAAGTTTGGTTACCCTGAAGAGGGTTTTAATGAATTGTTTTTAGAGTTAGAGGCTGAAAATGGTGATGTTAATGAAGTTGTTTTTAGTTTTGGGAAGTCAGATAATACAACTAGAACAACTTCTAATAGTGGAGAGACCAGTATTGAATTTGATAAACATGATGGTAGAGAACATGGATATATTTCAAATAAACATATAAATGAATATGGTCAGTTTGTTTATGAATACAGTAATGGGAATAAAAAGAATGGATCAAATTTAGCGATCGCATCGATCACTTCACCCGAACATCTTATAGCCTTTGAGAATAACATGTTTAAATTAGATAATGATTTTGATTTGGTATTAATTGATCCTCGTGCAATGGGTACAATGATTCAAGGTGGCAAATTAGAATTGTCAAATGTTGAGCTATCCCAAGAATTTTCAGAAATGATTATTGTGCAACGTGGTTATCAGGCGTCTTCGCAGGTTATGACAACAGCGAATGAAATGTTACAACAATTATTAGAAGCAACTAAAGGGTAAATGATGTTAGTTGGAAATAATTTTTTACAGTTTATTAATAGCCATTTAACAAGCCAGATTCAAAGTTGGTGTGATACATGGTTAGATCTAGGTGTAGTCACTTTAGAGTTATCTTTAACAAAAGAGGATTTAGATTTTGAATTAAAATCTTTAGATAATATTATTGATAAAAGATTTGATGATGTGCCTAACAAGTTTAAACAACAGTGGACTACAAATGCTTTAGATTCAATCGAGCAACTGGGTTATCAAATTAAAGCTAAAGCTGAAGTAGAAAACTACGATACTTTTTATATTGTAATATCTTCAGTTCATGGCGAAATTATTTTACATGTATCACCATCAAATACACTGGTCGATAAATATATTCTGCAACTAAAATCCATAGACAGTCCGAATAATGTTCTATTAAAAAAATTAATTCCTTCAAAAAATACATTATTAACCGTATCTACTATCCCCAATTTACTAAGTTATCAGACAATACATTCTTTAAGTGAAGGTGATATTGTTAAATCTGGTCACAAAATCAATATTCCACTGGTTTTTCAGTGCTTAAATCAATCGTTAACCGGTTTTTTAGGGCAGCAGTCAGGGAAAAAATCATTAATACTGGAGTCTAAAATGACTGAACAATTATTACAAGAATCAAATATTGAATATCAAGAGCTTGAACAAGATGTTCAATCTACAACTGATTTAATTGGTGTAGAACAATTAAAAGAATCTATTCAAGTACCCGTTTCAATTGAATTAGGTCAAGGTGAAATTAGTTTAAAATCTATTAGTGATTTAAAAGCAGGTGAAATTATAAAGTTAAATCAAAGTATTGATGATTTAGTTATTTTAAAAGCAAATGGTGTTGAATTAGGAAAAGGATTGTTAACTATTGATGAAGGTGAATTTGCTATTAGAGTAACTGAAATTGTCAAAATGAGTATTTAAATTGATGAACGAAGGTTTAGCACTAAAAAATCAATCTTTTGATTTTACAATGTTTATTATTATTTGCACTATTTTAGTAATAATTGCTATTTTCTCTTATCTATTTGCTAAACGAAAAATGGTTGTTGATGGTAAACCTGCTTCTGCTATTAAAGTCAAAGATAAAAAAATGATTAATCGTTTCACAACTATTTATATAGTTGATTGTGATGGTATCGAATATATATTAACTGAGTCCAGTAAACATGTTTCAATTTCTAAGAAGTAAAATCAAGTTTATATTGTTGATTACATTACCTGCACTTTTTTTAAATGCTTCAGCAACTGATGTTAATGAATTAGCCAATAATGCAATTTCGTCGATTACTGATCAAACAGTAGCTGGTCCAATTGAAATATTATTTTTTATTACTTTATTGTCATTGGCACCTTCTATATTAATAATTACCTCTGCCTTTACTCGAATCATTATTGTGTTGTCATTATTACGTCAAGCATTGGGTTTACAGCAAACACCACCTAATGCTGTATTGATTAGTTTAGCGCTTTTTTTATCATTTTTTGCAATGCGTGGTGTTTACACTGAGGTGTATGAACAGGCTTACCAACCCTATAAAAGTGGCGAAATAAGTTTTGATAATGCAATTGTCATTGCGCAAAAACCTATTAAAGAATTTATGATTCATCAAACAAGAGAATCTGATTTAACTCTTATATATGAACTTAAAGGTGACCCATTACCTGAGTCGATTGAGCAGGTCAGTCTATTCGATTTAGCACCTGCTTTTTTATTAAGTGAGTTATTTACAGCCTTTCAAATCGGATTTATTATATTTTTGCCCTTTTTATTAATAGATATTATTGTTTCTAGTCTATTAATGTCAATGGGGATGATGATGGTTCCACCTATGATGATGTCGCTTCCTATTAAGTTATTAATATTCATATTAATTGATGGATGGGCATTAATTGCTAGAAGTTTACTCGGTAGTTTTACTTAAATGGTGACTTAGTTAATGCTTAGTTATAAAGAGCAACATGAAATTTGTTCCACTATCGCTAAAGTGATTTATATAAAAATAAGAAATGCTTCAGTAGATTATTCAGATCTTGTACAAAGTGGATTTGTTGGATTATTAATTTGCGAAAAAAAATACGACTATAAAAAGAACATCCCTTTCCAATGGTATGCGGGTAAACGTGTCAGAGGTGAAATTCTCAATTTATTAGTTAAATATTCAGAAGAATTAGCGTTATATAATAAACATCTAAGTAATGAACGTAATAACTCTATTACACCAAATGATTCTAGAATTGATTTAAAACAAGCGGCAAATACGGTTGTTGATTTAGCTTTTTCATATATTTTAGATGAAATTATTGAACCTGAAGATGATGATAAACTATATAATGAAATAGATAGTGTTATCGATTTAAGTAAATTATATACAAATATTGAGCTTCTTAGTGGTAATGCTAAACAGGTTCTTCAAGGTATATATTTACATGGAAAATCTTTTACTGAATTAGGGGAATCCCTTGGATTATCCAAGGGCCGTATTTCGCAAATTCATAAAGAAGCTATAAAAAATCTTAGATTAATATCTGATATTAAATTTTAAGAGTTCCTAATGATTGTACATTGGTTGTAGCTCCTATTTCTCCCATACTTAATATATGAATACCAGGCACAAATCTCGAGCAATACTCCCAAAATACACTTCTAACTTCCGGAGCGGTCACAATAATACTTTCTTGTGATTGTGATTGTCTTAATTTATGGAATTTCACAATCTCTCTGATCAATTTCTCAGCATCTGCAGGAGGTAGAGAAATCTTATTATTTTGTAATGAATTAATGATTTGACGTTCCAATTCAGGTGCTAATACTTTAATTTCTAAGGCTTGTTCATTATTTAATAAGTTTTGAATTATATTATTCGATAAATTGATTCTAATTAAATTGATAGCCATATCAATATTTTCACCTGTTACTTTATCAAATTGACTTAAGGTTTGGATGATTGGATCAATTCGCCTAATGGATACCTTTTGTAATATTAGTTTTTTAAGTATTTGATGTAATATTGCTTTAGATACTTTTTGAGTTAATACATCTTGTAGCATTTCTTCTGAACGTTTACGCATTCTATCTAATAATAAGTCCATTTGAGACAGACCAAATAAATCAGCTAACTTTTGCTCTGTTATTTCATTTAAATGTGTAAATAAAACGGTACTAGCATCTACTATTTTATACCCAGATTTTTTGGCTTCGGATATTTTTTGATCGTTTATCCAAATAGCCGGTAAATTATAAGTAGGGTCAGTAGTTTTAACACCATCAGTGATTTTATTTTTAACACCTAAATCAATCGCTAATGATTTACCAAACATTATTTCGCCTTGTGCTACCTGTACTCCATGGATTTGTATTTGATAAGCAGTTTTATCGATAGATTTTGCTTCGATTAACTTGATATCTGGAATAATAACGCCATAGGACATACCCAATTTCTCACGCAATGATTCAATTTTTTTAATGTAAAGAGCGGATTGGTTTTGTAATGCTGCATAGACCTCTGAACCGAGATGAATTGAAAATTCATGGACATCAATCCATGCAAGTGGATCATTTTCATCTTCGTTTGAATTAATAGACGAGTCCTCAGGATGCTCTTCGTTGATTTTATTCTTCTTTTTATATGAAAAATAGCCCACTGTAAATAGAATCATAGAAATCACTATAACCGGTATTTTAGGAATACCAGGTAAAAAAAGCATAACCAATAATGTTGTGGCAACTATAAATAATATTTTGGGTTGTGCAGTAAATTGTGATTGAATTTCTTTGCTTAAAAATGCATCAGAAGATGAGCGTGTAACGATAATTCCCGTAGCAGTAGAAATAACTAATGCTGGTATTTGAGTCACAATACCATCACCTACCGTTAATAAAGTATATGTATTTAAGGCTTCCCCCCAGCCTAAACCCAACTGAGCGATACCAATTGTTAAACCACCTACGATATTAATTATTACAATAATAATACCTGCAATCGCATCGCCTTTTACAAATTTGCTTGCACCATCCATGGAACCATAAAAACCGCTTTCTTTTTCAATTTCTTTTCGTCTAGCTTGTGCTTGTTTTTCATCAATTACACCCATATTTAAATCGGCATCAATGGCCATTTGTTTCCCAGGCATACTATCTAGGGTGAATCTGGCTGCTACTTCAGCGACTCGTTGTGCTCCGTTTGTTACAACAACAAATTGCACAACAATTAATACAACAAATACGATTAAACCGATTACATAATTACCTGATATTACATATTCACCAATTGCTCCAATAACTTGACCGGCATCACCTTGATCTAAAATTAATCTTGTTGATGCAATATTTAGGGATAACCTAAATAATGTAGCAATTAATAGTATTGATGGGAAAGTTGAGAATCTTATGGGTTTGTCTACATAAAATGTTAATAATAAAATCAATAATGCAATGCTGATATTAATGATAATTAATATATCTAATAACATTGCTGGTATTGGTGTAAATAACACCATTAATATACCCATTATACCAATGACAAAAATGATGTCTGAATGTTTTCCAAAAAGATTTTTTATTGAAGATAATACTTTCATTTTATTACTACTTTACTAATTTATGTTTAATATAAATATTTGCTACTTGAGCAAATAATTCAGGGGGCAGGTTTTGATTTAATGTGCCTAATTTCCAGATCTTTTGTGCTAATATTTTGTTTTCTACTATTTTAATCTTATGTCGTTTCCCTTCTTTTTTAATATTTAGAGCATGATTATTTTTTCCAATTGCGATGATAATAGGTGCAGGTGATTTTATTCGATCAAATTTTAATGCAATAGCATAATGGGTTGGATTAGTAATAATAACATCTGCTTGCCTAACATTCCCGAGGGATTTAAGTTGTTCGCTTAATTCTTTTTGTATCTGTTTACGTTTTGAACGAATATCGGGATCACCTTCACGTTTTTTATGTTCTTCTTTTACTTCATGTTTACTCATCATCATTTTTTTTGTGTATGATTTTCTTGAATAGATTAAATCAATTAATGCGATGACTGCCCAAGCAGATAACAGTATTACCAATGTGAATTTAAATTCATTAAACATAAATGTCATTGCTGACTCAATTGGCATTGATGGCAGTTGTGTAAATGTAGGTATCGCATTAATTAATATTAATGTTGCAGTTGTAAATATAACAGTAAATTTTATCAGTGTTTTTACGGCTTCAAATAAAGTTTTTTTGGAAAATAGTTTTTTGAAACCAGTGACGGGATTTATCTTTTTTATATCAGGTTTTAAAGGGAATGTTGTAAATATAGGGCCTGTTTGCATGACATTCGCAATAATGGATGCAATGGCTAATATAATAATAAATGGGAAAAATATTAATGCTAGGAATCTTAATGCTCTTGCAAATGAATACTCAACTGATTGAATATTAATTTGTATATTGGCGGATTGAGAAAACCAAAAAGACCACAACGATTGAAGACCTTCGAGCAAAGCACCACCTATTAATAATAAAGCAACTAAACCTGAAACTAATACAATCCAACTATTGAACTCAATGCTTTTTGGAATATTACCTTGTTTTTTTGCTTCACGAAGTTTGTGTTCACTTGCCTGTTCACTTTTATCCTCATCTTCATCGGCCATTATAATACCCCTAATGAAACAAATAGATTTGAAAAAATACGATTAATTAATGGGATTAAATACTGTAATGAAATAGCTAAAACAATAATACCTACTGTTATTTTTATGGGAATACTTAATATAAATATATTTAATTGGGGCATCGATTTAGCAGATACAGCCATAATTAAATCAATAATAAATACAGAAGTAATAATAGGAGTAATTAACATAAATGCATAAGCGAAACTCTGGCTAAATAAAATTAATATTATATTTAAAGCGTTATCTTGAATTAGGCTTCCCGGAGGATAGGTTTCGTACATTGAAAAAATTGCTTTTAATAATGCATGATGACCGTTAATACTAAAAAACATTATAATAGCTAATAAGTTTAAGAATACACCAAATAATGCTCCCATTTCCTTAGTACTTGGATCGATCAAGTTAGCAGTACTTAACCCTATTGTTAAATCAAATATTCGACCGGCATTTTGAAAAGTTGAAAAAGTAATATTAATGGCAAGCACAATAAATAAACCAAACATAAGTTCTGTAAATACTATAATTGGGGTAATTTGAGGGAATATTATTTGATTTGAGATAATCCCTGAACTAACAAATGCAAAACTTATGCTTAATAATATCTTTATATTTAAGGGGATACCCTTAAATGAAAAGACCGCACTGAATAAAAATACAGGTAATAGCCTTAATGAAACAATTAATGTTTGATTAATAAAATTGACTTCAATTACATCCATAATTAAAACATATTTGGAATGTTGGCAATTAATTCACGAGCATAATCGACTAAAATTGCTAACATCCATCCACCAAATGCTATTAATGAGAATGCTGCTATTGCCAATTTAGGAATAAACGTTAATGTCATTTCTTGAATCTGAGTGATAACCTGAAAAAAACTAATAACCAAGCCAACTAACATTGTTAACCCTAAAACAGGCGCCATTACTTTAATGGCAAGCCAAAGTAATTCTGAAGATAACGTAATGGCAAGTTCCTGAGTCATTAATTTAGTCTCGGTTGAATAGTTGATGTTGGTTGTTGTTTTAGGGCTTGTTTTTGAATCATTTGTGCAAGTGTTGGTCCACCTGGTCGTAAAGGTTTATCTAACACTCTTGCCAATATTTGTTGGCCCACTTCTATTTTTCCTTTTAATGTTAATAAAACAGATTGGCAATAAAAAGCACTAAAACATTGACTGTCTAATTTAAACGCTGATGCACAATGTTCTTCAGCTAAGTCTATTCGAGCGTTATACATAAATGCTGTTGCTAATCCTCCATGGCCTTCAGCGAATTTATTATCTATTTTAAGTGTTTGTTTGAATATTTGTATAGCTTGATCTATTTTTTGACTGTTAATGTAAGACCATCCCAGTACAGTTAGATAGCTTAAATTAGTAGGTGATAATTCAACAGCCGCAATAAAGTTTTCAATTGCTTCATTTTCTTTGCCATGCTGCATTAAACTAAGGCCTAATCCATTAAATGCACGGCTATCATTTTTATTAATATTTTTCATCTTATTAAAATAATAAAGTGCTGTGTCAGTTTCTATTTGCTCTATGGCGTATGTTCCCATTACTGATAACGAATCTAAATTATTTTCTGATGTTTTTAATACTGTTTTTGCAATTTCGATGGCTTGTTCTATTTGACCACTAGTATAAAGAATAACGGATTCAAATCCTTTTAAGTAATCGCTAGGCTCAATTGATATTGCTTTTTGGATATAAGATATAGCTTTTTTAAACTCACCTTTCGAATAAAAACACGCTGCTAAATATTTATTAGAGGATGCTTCTAATGGTAAAATATTTTTTAATTGTTCAAAATTCAATATCGCTTGATCAAGTTCTTTATTATAAAAAGTAGCCACGGCTAAGTTATGTTTTATTTCAATGGAATCAGTATTGCTAATAATTAAATCATTTAAGATAGACTTAGCTTCCTGTGCATCTCCACTTGATATTAATACAGAGGCTTTTCTTGAAAGTGCTATTTCATGACTTGGATAGTCATCGAGTAATTCATTTAATAATGTAATGGATTCTATAAACTCTCCGTTAACATGAAACAGCTGGGAAAGTGATAATATTAGTATTTCATTTTTTGGATCTTGTGCTAAGTAGCCTTTGTATAATTCAATTTTATTCATATTAGGCTCGCTTCTCTATCAATAATCTGTTTATAAATTGGGTGATTTGATTCACATCTGTTTTTGGCTGTTAAAATCATCTCTAATGCTTTTGGTTTATTACCTTGTGCTTCTTCTATAAACGAATAATAAAAATGGGTAGTAAAGTCTTTTTCATGATTTAGAATAGGCAACCAATATTCTTTTGCTAAATCTAAATTATTTTGTTGGAAATGTGTCATACCGATTTGAAAACGGGCCAAATGATTATTTTCGTTAATTGATAATATTCTTAATAGGTATTCACGTGCAGTATCAAATAATTGCAGACTTGAATATACACTTGATAATAACCCTAAAAATATATCATTGTTTTTTGTAATGTTTTCGTTTTCAATGTTTTTAAGGGTTTTTAAAGCAGCTTCAAATTGTAGCGAATTTAATTCGTTTATAGCTATTTTAAGGGTTTTTTTAAAGTCATGTTCATTTAACACAGTCTTTAATCTCCGAGATTAAGGTGTTTAAAGTTTTCGATTGTGATTTAAGTGCATCATAAATACTTTGATTCATGTCTGAATATTTACTGTGATCAATAATATCAACACCTAACGCTTTAATGAGCACAACTTTAATAAATTTTTTCACTGATTGTTCGGCATTAAGGTCGTGTTGATCGATAAATTCAGCTTGTAAAAGTGACTCTAACGAATCACTTTGATTTGATTTGACTGATTTTTGTTCTATCTTTTTGTTAACACGATCATTAATTGATTTATTAACCTGTGTTAATACTTGATATTTATCAATTTTCATTAAGAGAAATATTTTGTTAGTTGAGCAGGAGTAATTGTTTCAGTCTCTAATATTGGTTCATCTTTTATAACTTCATCTGTGGATGATATATCAAAAGATTCAATATAGTTTTGAATGTCTTTATTTAAGTCAGGCAGTAAAAAATTATTAGTAATGCCTTTTTTTATATATTTTTTTGCAGATTGAATATTGTTTTCATGAATTTGAATAAATCCATTTGAAAAGTCATTTAAAAAACTTTCAGGAGTACTGTTTGCTATCGATGTAAACTGTTCAATTGCTAGTAATCGGTTAGTTATATTCCAATACATTAGAGCTAATTGAAAACGAGCAAGGTGAAATTCACTGTCAACATCCAAACAGCTTAAATAGTCTTGCTCAGCTTGTTCATATAAACCAATATCACTTTGAACACTTGCTAGAATAAAACGAATAATATTATTTTCAGGGAATTCAATTACAGAACGCTTTCCTAAGGATAATGCGCTTTCCATATCTTGTTTATTTAGATGAAATTTAAGCAGGGCAATTGTTTCTGCTTCATTGAAAATTAGTTCCGTCATAGTAATCACTTAAGGCTTTTATAGTAATTTAATTGCGGCGTATTATATATTATTGAAAGGTTTAAGTAAAAGTACAATGGCTTATTATGCTACATAAATTATGCATCAGTAACATTATTACTCTATATAATATATTCGTTTTAAGTGTCATATTAAGCTAATAAAAACAAGTTTATTTTTCAGTTTTTGTTTATATTTGTACTTGTTTTTCTGATTTAATTGGTGTTTATTTTTCAAAAAATAACAGCTGTTAGTACCTATCTAAAATGTATATTTTAACTTATAAGTATGACTTTTTTAATCTTGTTGTTTTGGGGTTTTTTCTAATCCATTAACAGTTTAATTTTGACCTATATAAATGTGTTCGTGTGTGATTTTAAGGGGTACCTAAATTAATATAAAATATAATCCACTAAAGTATATGTTTATTTTTAATTTCATAAAATACTGAATTTTTATTATTCATATTGTTACTGGAGTTATTTTTGAAGTTTTAATTAATTTTATTTATCTAGTTATAGGTTGGTTTAATTTAATCATAATTATTTATAATATTTCGCTGTTAATTCAATTGTTTTTAAGTGGTTTGAATGAAAATTTGAATATTTACTAAGTTTTGCCATGATATGGACTATATACTTATCACTTCAAGCACAAAAGATTAACAAGACATGCTGAATAAGAAGCAAAACGTTATACATGTCGACTACTACTTACCCCAATCTGCCTATAAGTTTACGATTTAAATAAACTTTAATCTTAGTCATTTGGCTCCTTCATCTTGAAGCATTTGTATTGTCGTATATTAATTGTCTTTAGATCATCTAACGTAGGTAAAGCGACTGCTTAAACAGTTAATTCTTGTCCTAATAACATTAACAATCTTTGTACTTTTCTAAAGCCAAGATCGGCATAATCATTAGGCACTAATTTTTGTACGATCTAATCCAGATAAATCCACCAAATGCCGTTGACGCCAGCTTTTTTGTTTACGTAATTACTTCACCTAAATGTTTGTATCATCAAAAATAAGAAACTCTTTTAAATAACAATAATGATGAATATATCCATCATAAAACATTTGTTATTACCTGGATGTTAGAGCAAAAGCACATCACTCTTTCTTCACTATTAAGTAGATAACTAATCTGAATAGCCACAGTTAATACAGAATCAGTTCAATATTAAATAGATTATTAAGCCAATTAGGTCTGAACGATAACTTAAACGTCTTTTTAGATACTAATAATATAACGCACCATAATAGTAGTTATGTCACGTTAAATTAATTCAGGAGTTAAAATACCTAGTAACCTAGGTTTTTTGTCTTTATCGGTTTTGGGTTTTATATTATAGTGATGTTTTACTCAATTAAGCTGGAAAATATGTCGATTACTAACGTGCCTACGCTTGTTCATAACACAGATCTAAACACTAAAGATAAAGTCGTTAAAGCCGGGTTGTTGGTTCTACAACTAATGCAAACCGCCCCAACCATAAAATTGATTGAGCAATGTATTAAAAATGGAGGTGGTGTTATTGGCAGTGAAACCATTCGTAAATTTATGCCTGAGGTGTACCGCGAAGTATCAAACGCTATGCGTATTTCACAAAACTTAAGTGATAATGGATTACCTGAAGACGTGCTTAAAGCCCTGCATTCAATAATGGCATTTAGCGCCGATTCAGCGCAAAAGAATTTAACGTTTGAATTAGACGAGCTAGAAAAAAACAAAAGCTTAATGCAAGAACAGGTTGATGAAGCGAATCAACAAAAACAACTCAAAGACAGTCAGTTTGAGTTGCTAAAGTTGCAATACGATCAACTTAAAGAAAATTACAACGTCAAGTTAGTAGACAACCAGACTTTGCAAAACAACAAAACGAATATGGATGAGCAATTTAAATCACTTAATGCGGATTTTACCCAGGAAAAACATTACGGCGAAGTTTTAAGTCAAACATTAAATGAATCCAAACTAACGATTGTTAAATTAGAGTCACAACTTAGTGATTCATTATTAAGCAATACGCATTTAAAAACCGAGGCAATAAAGACAATAAAAGAATTACACAAAAGCAAAGATTCAAATGAAGAATTAACCAAGCAAAATCAATTATTAAAAGACAGTCACTTCGAACTTAAGTTTAAGCTGACTAATAAAGAAACAGAAATTCAAAACCTAATGCTTAAAGTTGAAAAAATTGAATCAACATTAAAGGCGAAAACCTTAAATTCCGAAGCTAAACTAGAGTTGGTAATTATTCAGTCAGAGGAAAAAACAGAGAGCTTAATTACTCAAGTTAACCAGAAAAATACACAAATTCAAGAATATAGAGATAAAACAGTCGATCAAAAATCAGTGATTTTAGTGTTAACTGAAAAGATGAAACTTTCAGAGCAGCATAATGAAATTTTAATCAAAAGTGAGGCCCAAGCGCTTAAGTTAATGCAAAAATTTAACATGTAAATAGAAACAAGTATCATTTGATATTTGCTTCTATATTCGTTTTTTCTAAATTACTCGAATTTCTTTATTTTGTCGTGTCGGTAACTTTAGAGGTAAATGACATTAATCATCCTCCGAAAATAGTTCATCTATTTCATTCCAATCAGGCAATGTATGTTTTTTTTCAGTGATATCAAATTTTAACCCAACTGCATCAATCACGCGTTCGAATATATCAAAAGAACCTGAAAATAGACCATTTTCGATCTCTGATATGGTTGTCTTATTGATTCCTGTGGATTGAGCAATCTGTAGCTGCGTAAATCCAAGTTGTTTTCTGCTTACCTTTACTTTTTTTCCAATTTCTTCACGGTTGTTCATGGATTTCACTATTATGGTTAGCTATTTAGCTAATAAAATAATGGTCAACTTTAAATCAAAAACATAATACGGCTAAATACCCCGGTAAATGGTTGAATTAATTGAATGATAAGTCCATTTCATCGCATTTTTAACATTGCGATCAGAGTGTTAACCAGCAAAACCAGTCGATCAAAAATCAGAGATAATAGTGTTAACTGAAGCGTTGCTTGAATTTAGTTGACCACTAAAAGGGGGATTAAAGAAGCTGTATTAAGTAGAGTATTTTTTTAAATAAATGCTTAATCTAATGAACAACCCGTATTATTGGCAAGTTATACCTAAAAAGATTGTTGATATCAAATGTAAGGCGCTTTGGCTAGTTGTCGATTTATTCATGAAAAATCGACATATACAATGTTCATGTCGATTGATTAAACATTTACTTATTATATGTCGACATAACGCGAAAAGATAAACATGAACTGGTAAGCAAACTTACTCATAGCGCCACATGAAAAATCTAACAATTGATAATAAATATTTAGAATAACGCTTTCTTTGATTGTGATATTATTCACGTAACTTTATTTCTAAGGAATATTTATGCGTTTATTCATATTGTCTGTGTTTATTTTTTTTGCATTTAGTTGTGCTGAGAAAACTGTAGTAGGGAAGAGTACTACTAAACCTAGTTCAACCAGTGCTAACCCAGTAACCTCAACAAACACATTTACGAATACAGACTCAAGTACTGATTCCAATACAGACTCTCAAACAGTGGTCGATACGGATTCTAATACTCAAACTATGATTGAGCCTGAACCTGAACCAAATATTGATCCTGTGACGTTGATAGGCAGTGATGTGATTTTTGTCGCGTTAGGTGAAACCTATGTTGATCCGGGAGTTCAAATCTTTGATGGTGAAATCACTCAGACAATAACGGTCGATGTTAATGTTCTAGGGCATTATACCAATACTTATAGTGGCATAGATTCAAAAAACACAACAAGCACTGCCTATAGAGACGTATACGTTGTCCAAAGTGAAAATTTAATACAACCTTTATTACAGTTTGATGGATTAGATATCGAGAATTTATTGGTGGATTCAGTATTTGATTACCCAGAAACTTTTGCCATTGATAATCAAGATGGAATCTTGGAAGTGATCATTGAAGGTGAAGTAGATACATCTGTATTAGGGACCTATTTCATCACGTATAAAGCAACAGACTCGGATGGCAATAGCATCATATTCGAACAAAAAGTCAATGTGGTTGATCAATTTGATCATCAGCCACCTCAAATTACGATAATAGGTGAGCACACCATAGAACTAGAACTTGGTGGTGAATATATAGATGAAGGCGCAACGGCTTTTGATTCTGTAGATGGAAGTATTGAACTGATTATTGAAAAAAATATCGATACTTCTAAAGTAGGAAGTAATGTAATTCATTATATTGCAGTGGATAATGCCGGTAATGAATCGGTTGTAACAAGGGTCATTCAAATAAATGATCCAGCTGGATTCGTTTCGACTTGGCGAACTAAAGAAGTAACTATAAATGCGAGTAAAGCCGGTTATAACTTCGACATAGATTGGGGTGATGGCAATGTTAATGAAGGTGTTGACTCAACTATAACCCATCAATACCGAACAGAGCGTACGTATTCAATAACCATCACTGGTGACTTCCCTCATTTTGAAAATAATTATTGCAGTTATATTCAAACGATTGAGCAATGGGGTGAAATTCAATGGCATTCTATGGAGGATTCATTTGATAGTTGTAATCGATTAGAAGTGAATGCAGTAGATGTCCCTGATTTATCATTAGTTCAAAATATGTCTGGCATGTTTAAAGATATAAAGGCTATTAATTCTGATTTAAGCATGTGGCAAGTAGGTTCTGTGACCGACATGTCATCGTTATTTGAAGGTGTTTCAAGCTTTAATCAGGATATTTCGAATTGGGACGTTTCTTTAGTAACTAATATGCAACGAATGTTTTATAGCGCAACGTTGTTTAACCAAGACCTATCTGCTTGGCAAGTGTCATCAGTGACTGATATGAGTTATTTATTTTATGAGAATAGTGATTTTAATCAGGAAATTTCAAATTGGGATGTTTCATCAGTAACTGATATGTCATATATGTTTTATAGGGTAATGGGTTTTAATCAAGACTTATCACACTGGAATACTAAAAATGTGCTGAACTTTTCTAATATGTTTGAACTAGCTAATGATTTTAATCAAGATTTAAGTCAATGGGATACTTCATCAGCCATTAATATGGAATCAATGTTTAAATATAGCAGGGCATTTGATCAAGATTTAAATAATTGGAATACGTCATCAGTGACAAATATGACGGGTATGTTTAATTATGCATCAAAATTCAACCACGCTTTAAATAACTGGAATACTTCTAAAGTTACGAGCATGGATAGCATGTTTGTAAGTGCCAAGTTATTTAATCAAGATTTAGAAAATTGGGATACGTCGTTAGTTACTAATATGTATTACATGTTTAAAGGCGCCAGCAAATTTAATGGTGCGATTACGAATTGGGATGTTTCAAACGTAACAAATATGCAGGGAATGTTTGAATATGCCATCGAGTTTAATCAAAACATTAGTTTGTGGAATGTAGGGTCTGTGACAGATATGTCGCATATGTTTAGCAGGGCAATCGTATTTAATCAAAATTTGAATTTATGGAATGTCAGTTTGGTGACAGATATGTCAAGTATGTTTAAAAATGCGCATCTATTTAATTCCGATTTATATAACTGGGATGTTGGAAATGTTTTAGATATGTCAGAGTTTTTTGAAAGTGCCTATGTATTTAATAAACCAATTAATGGCTGGGATGTGTCTAGCGTTGAAAATATGAATTCAACGTTTAAATTAGCTAGCGCATTTAATTTAAATCTAAATGCTTGGGATGTATCTTCAGTGATTAATATGGATGCAATGTTTAGTGGTTTGCATTTTACGCTTAATATAGATCAGTGGGACGTATCGTCAGTGCAGTCAATGAAGTGGATGTTTAAAGAGGTTGAAAACTTTGAATTAACCCTAGAAAACTGGGATGTATCAAATGTAAGATTAATGGACTCTATGTTTTATGATGCATCATCAAATGTAAAAATAGACCCATCCTCATGGGATTATTCATCAGTAACCTCGATGAATCACATGTTTTATAACTCTATGATGGACTCTCAAATGTACGAAACACTTTTGATTAACTTAAGTAGGCAGGAATTAAATACTAATTTGAAGCTAAATGTGAAAGATTTAACTTACACATTAAACAGTGAAGCAGCTACAGCAAGGCAATATATTATTGAAAACTTTAATTGGACCATCACGGATGGTGGGGGTATTTAAAATATAAATAGTCCCCGATACATCATGGAGAATACTCTTAAATACAGAGTATTCTCTCGTTCGACATGGATTTTAATCTAAGCTCTAAATAAACTACATACAGCCTATCCTCTTTTTAATATGTGATTATTAATAAATAAGTGCCTAAATTTCACATTCTTCAATGTGAAAAATTATTTCATGTTAATTTATTTTTCTACTTATCAACTCTTTTATTTTTACTGATATTTGAATAAATTCAGGATGTGTATTTTCTAATTTTTCCAATATTGGCCACACTTCTTGAGCGGCTATTTCAATGTCATCACATATTTTTTTAATTTGTTTTTTACTTAAATCGCAATGTGTAATTGCAAATTTTTCTAACACTTTAAATTTTGGCCAGCGTTTTGAACCTGTTAATGATAATGCCATCATATCATTGGGCAAATAAGCTTGAGTACTCACAATATCAAAAATAGGGGCGAATCGTCTTTTGCACTTTGGTAATTGACCAAGCTGATAACCATCTAAATTATCATATAAAATACCACTATTTTTTAAATGTGCATCACCATTACCCACTAAGTAATTAATGATTGTGAGTTTGAAAAAATCATGTAATGCTTTTGATTTAAATTCAGCGCTTACATATTGTTTAATAGTATTAGCACATGACTCCAAACTGGCATCGTATTTTTGTTTAGTGCTTTTGGCTTGTAATACAGCGAAATCTTCAAACCCCAATCTTTGTTGTGTGCGATTTAAATCAAAACGTTCAGTGATTAATAATTTTGCATTATCACTTAAATAAAATGGACTGACTTCTAACCCAGCTAGTTTAGCTAATGATAAACACACAAATTCATTACAGGCTAAATGTGGATAATCGTCTCCCCAACTTTTAACAATATAAGACTTTAAGGGGAGTGTGAGTCTTTGATTTGAATCATTTATTTCTAATAATACTTTAGGTTGAACTCCAGCCACGCCAGAAAAACAGGCAAAATTCTTTAAAAGTTGATCAAATAAATTAGCATCTTCACTTCCAAGTAATGCCTTTAAGTCAGGTTTGTTTTGCTTTGATAATAAAAGGGGCTGCCCTTCAATGGCAAAACCTAATTGTCCAATTTGATGATCGCCTAATATAGCCAACATAGTTAAATCATCGCTACCATATTGTTTTGCAGTTGCCCGTTCAATCACTTGACGTAAATGGCCTTCAGGTAAATTCATTTGAAAAATAGGATGTAAACTTTCATTAGTATAACTTTGCGTTCGAAGTGGCATAGTGAGAGATAAAGCACTTATAGCATTATGGTGATAACTAAAAACATATTGCTGTCCCGTTTTTTCTAAACGGCCCACTAATTCACTTTTTAAATACACATCGATTTTAGCCATTTTAATTATCCTTATTAACGCCACTTTCTTGATGGTTAACCGCATTTAAATCATCTAATGTAGGAAGACCAATAGTTTGAACCGTTAAACTTTGATCAAGTAACATAAATATACGTTGAACCTTTCGAATGCCTATATCGGTGTAATCATTACGTTCAAATGCCCCGACTGTTGTACGGTCAAGGCCCGCTAAATCGGCTAACGCTTGTTGGCTTAAACCCTTGGCTTTACGTAATTCTTTTGCTTTCTGACTAAGTATATTAAGCATTTTTAACGATTACCCTTAATTATCAATGTAACTTATGATGAATATATTCATCATAAGTTGTTATATAATCAATAATGATGTTTATATTCATCATATTAGTCTAATGCTCACGATAATTGAAATGTTAATTGATTGAGGGAGTGCGTATTTAGAAATATTGTTAACACATTTAAGATAATGCGATTTAAGTCTATTCCTTATTTTATATGTCCAGTACTAAACGGTATTGGACAAAACCAAGGCTGTCTTAGTAAGTTAAAGTGAGGCCCAAGCGCTTAAGCTAATGCAAAAATTTAACGTGTAAATAGAAGCGAGTATCATTTGATATTTGCTTCTAGATTCGTTTTTTTTTACATTACTCGAATTTCTTTATTTTGTCGTGTCGGTAACTTTAGAGGTAAATGACATTAATCTTCACCTGAAAATAGTTCATCGATTTCATTCTAATCAGGCAATGTATGTTTCTATTCAGTGATATCAAATTTTAACCCAACTGCATCAATCACGCGTTCGAATATATCAAAAGAACCTGAAAATAGACCAT
>JALJPK010000052.1 GCA_022968985.1 Pseudomonadales bacterium
TGTTATAAGCAAATGTTAAAAACTAGACATTACAACCCCGAAATTTACATCTCCATTACAATTAACGAATAAATCATAAACAGTTATTTTGCAGCCTTGTTTATGTATGAGAGCTTTGTCTCACTTTGTAATTATTGAGCCAACTATACTATGCACTCATTCTTAAATTTATATTAAAAGGCATTGATATGAAGAATTTAGCCATAGTTGTAAGTGCAATATCCGCACTCACACTGACAAGTTGTTTTGAAAACCTGAATATTCCAGGATTCGAAGACTCTCAAACCGAAACGTCAGTTGCAACAGACACATTCACTTTTACGGATACATCACCCCCAATACAAACAGACTGTTCGTTAATACAATCACATATTGATTTTACTTTTGATGTGGATGACAGCAACAACTTTGTGGCATTTGATGCCAGTGCTTCGAATTACTCTGAATGCCTAATTGATAAACAATTTGATTCTTTTACTTGGGACTTTGGTGACAGTACGGTTATTCAATCTAACTCGGCTTTAACTTTCCACCAATATCCAAATAACGGCTTATATTCGGTGACATTAACTGCGTCATATGAAGACAGCTATATATCAACAACACGCGAAGTGGCTGTCAATGATTTACAAGCCTGTGACGCACTCATCTCTAACGCTCACTTTACAACCACTTATGATTCATCTGGTTTTGTTTTATTTGATGCATCAAGTAGTTACCTTTTTGAAGATTGCCAATATCATGATATCAAAGAATATATTTGGGATTTCGGCAATGGTGACATTATCACTTCTGAAGGAAATGTTTTCACTTACGAGTTAAACCCATCTGGTTTTTATCCCGTTACATTAAGTATCTCTCATAACAACAACGTGTATACACATTCAGAATTAATTGTTTTTGATGATACTCAAACCCAAACCTGTTTGGACAACAGCTTAAGTTTTAATTATCAAATTTCAGATTCATCAACTATTCGTGTGGACGCCAGTGACATTCAAATCACTGAAAACTGCACAAATGAGCCGATTCTTGAATATGTATGGGAAATGGGAGATGGCACTGTATATGAAGGTGTTGGTAATGTTTTATCTCACACGTATAACAATGCTGGTAGTTACCCAATAATGTTAACTGTATTTACAGCAAACGACGTTTATTCATTTTTGGAATTTATTGAATTTGGTTTTTCTTGTATTGAAAATCCTCACTCAATATTTGAATCATTAGTTGATGGCAATAATGTTTTATTTGATGCGAGTATGTCTATTGCAGGACCAGCATGTGAAATCAACGCTTCAGATAATTTAACTTATCAATGGTTTTTTGGTGATGGCAATATAACTAATACTGCTGACTCTATAATACAACATCAATATCAAAATACTGGTGCTTATATAGTGACGTTAACTGTCTCAAATAACCAAGGATTAAGTCATGATTATTCGAATGTTATTATTATCGATTCAATCATATCTGAATGTGAATTTAATAATCCACAAGATAACATTGAAAGTTATGTACATGAATTAACCGCCACTTTTGATGCTTCAGAAGTATTTGGTTATGGCTGTAATGGTCAATACCCTATGGATGAATATTTGTGGAACTTTGGTGATGGAACATCTGCCGTTACAAGTGCGCCATTTGTTAACCACACTTATCACAATAACAATGAATATATTGTTTCGGTAAGCAATTCAGAAAACATTGCAGCGTTAACAGATGTTCAAATTGAATATTACATGATTTGCACAGACGATATTCCTACTTCATATTGCAGTTCACCAAGCCCTGCATTAACTGTTCAAGCTTCACCATTAGAGTTGTACTCAAACAATATTTTGTTTGAACTAACGGATCATTCATACAACTCTGACGAAAATACTTACTCTTGGTTAAGCAGTGACGCTCAAACAGGAACAGGCGATACATTTAATACCCACTTTAGTGAAGCAGGGTATTATGAGATATTACTTAAAGCAAAACGTAAAAATGGTGAAGTGTTCGCAACGGTTATTCAATTTGAAAAAACACATCAAGTCTGTGGTGTACTTGACTACCCTATTACCATTGCTATTAAACCTTATGATATTTATACCGATTACAACACATCTACAAGTATTGAAGTCGATAGTGGAATTGTCATCGAATATCCAATTTACAAAGCCAATAATAATATTGAATTAGTCCCCACAGCTGAAACAGGCAATCAAATCAGATTTGAAATGTTATGGCCTACACAAGAGCCATGTAAAACATTTATTTGGGATTTTGGTGATGGTCATTTATTAGAAACCTCTAACTTTAAAGTGACACATGAATATGCGTTACCAGGTAATTATTCAGTAAAAGTTTGGGACGGTTATGATGATGGTTTTATTGAAATAACAGTTGGAGGCAACACAACATGTGAAACCCCACCATTAGCAACTTTCACATCCAATACAAATAGCTTAACTGCACATTTTGATGCATCACAATCATTTACTTGTTCGGATGCTGCTGACGTAATTTATGAATGGAATTTTGGATCTGGAGAAATAATAGAAAGTAATTCACCTTATATTTCACATACCTATCAATACTCTCGTGATTATACAGTCACTCTTTGGATTCAAGGCACAAATACCTTTTACTCTAAAAACATAAGTATTGAAAAAGTAGCCATGGAAATGACTTATGATTATCAATCGACTGAGTTAGAGTTTGTATTTAATGCGCACGCAAGCACGTTTAGCCCAATGTTTGAGCCAATACCTGTCATAGATATTGGAACGGATACGAATACGGATTTAGCTGTATATCCCGCTCCTTACCCTTTAGATGAATTTTATTATGAATGGGATTTTGGTGATGGTTATACAGCAACTGGGCAAAATGTTAATCACATTTATCAAACACCAGGTGGTTATTTTGTAAGTATTACTGCAACCAATTTTTATACTCAAGAAAGTATCGTAAAGCAATTTCATGTATCGGCACAATACGACACAGAACCCGAGGTTTTGACTCTTGATTTAGAAACAGTTAATCATGGTTTAACGATTGATTTCTTGGCGATTATTGAAACAAACTTTGAGCGAAATTATCCGATTAATTTATTGTATTTTTGGGATTTTGGAGATGGTAATCATCTATACGCTTATAATTTAAAATCGATTCAACATACTTATCAGCATCCAGGTGTTTATGAGGTGACTTTAACAGTTGATGAAACAGGTTCAAACCTATCAGCAACTCAGCGTATAACTGTGGTAGTCACTGAATAATTTAAATCAAACCCGTTATTTTTTAATCCACTTTTAAGTTTTATTAAAAGTGGATTTTTTTTGCTTTAAACAAATGGTTAAGATCAAAATAATTAAGCAACAAATTACACTAGCAGACAATATTATTTTTATGTCTGATTACATCAGTCCTAACCTTTTGAATTCTTCATAGGCTTGATATTCATATCAAAAAACTAACAAACGTTAAACCGATTTAAAAAATATGATAGTGGCCGATTTTTTCTTTGAGACTATTAAGATCTCTGATTTAAAAGTGACTATAAAGATCGTCATACTCGATATATTTTCGTCGGGTATCCAGTGCCTTTTAATATTATAATCACCATTCTCAGTTATGGTTTTCATTGGTTTCCATTGGTTTTTCATTGATTTTCGTTAGTTTTAGTACATTGCCTTTAGATTTTAAAATCACCATAAATCAAGTAACTTGATCCCTTTTAGCTTTGTAAAAAACATCGAAAAAACACCTTAATTTTTAGTTAGTTGGAATTAGAGAATGAGTAGAATTAGGATTTTAAAGGACTGGATCATTTTACGTTTTTCAATTTACTCTAATTCATTAATTTTATTGCCTGACAAAAGAACAAATCATTCCTTATTACTTTGGGTCTTCGTAATATTGTGTGGCATTCAAATTGCTTATCAACAGTATTAAAAACACCTTAACTTAATCGGAAATAATTCACCGTGATTGAGCCTAATAGTCCTAAATTAATAACTAACTATCATTAAAGGCGAAAAAATATGACTTCGATATTAGCGAATACTAGTTCGCCCACATCAATTGGAGCTAATTTAACCTCAAAACTAAATAGTAATGATGAAATGGATATCAATGAAAATAAAAAAATAAATACTATTAATAATACAGTTGAATTTTCTAGTAGCACTGTTGAATTATCAAGTCGTTCGCAAAACATTCAAAAGCTAAATGAAGAGTTTTTCTCTGGAGGCATTCAAGGGTTTCAAGTATCTAATGCTTTTATTGATCGTTTAGCTCAGTACGGCCTTATTTCAAATACGCAGGCCGATGATCTGGCTTCAACAATAATTGAGTCTGATACAGATTCAACTGCTGACAACTCACTTAATGCTAGTGTTAAATCATTAATTGAAAATATCGCGCAACAGGATCCAGACAATGGATTAATAGAACCTTTACAAAAAACACTCGAAATGATGTCGAGAATTGATAACGACATAAATAAACCAACCTCAAAAGAAATTACTGAAATAAAAAATGAAATTAAACTACAGCAATCCACTAACGCAACTGACAATTTAATTCAGTCCGATATAGACACACTACACCAACTTAACACTATGCTAAATATCGCAGAAAAGCTAACCCCTAGTACATTAAACTCAACAGCAATTAATAGTTATTTGGAGCATGTTAGTTAGATCAATTTTAATAAAAATGATATTGGTCTTTGTTATTTATGCATGTCTTTCGTAGGTTAGTCGCCGATGATGGACTTGACTCTATTAGTTGTGGGTTCAAAGTAAATTGATTTAAAAAAAGAGATCAACAATCGGGAAAATTCAAAAACAATTAAAAAAGAAGAAGCCATTTTTAGCGACTTTTGAGTTTATAAAATTACACATAATAAAAAACAGACTACTTGTGTCAACTATGTAAGTTTATAAGTCTTTAAAATTGTAATACAGACAGGACAACCATATAATATTTTATAAACTCACTCCTCAAACAAAAGGCAATTATTGTGGCGAATACAGAAATAAGCGAAAAAGTAACAGCAAACACAGGCAACGATCAGGTAGGTGCATCTGCGCAAGCTAATGTAAGTGCAGGAACACAAGTCACTGATTCAAGCGCATCAGCCTCTGCTTCAGCAGAAGCCAGCAGCGAAGCTCACGCAGGAACAGGCGTAAGTGATGGTGAGCTTTCAGCAAATGCAGACGTATCAGCAGAAGCACACGCCCAAGCAGAAGCCGGTGTTTCTGGTGGATTTGATGGCCATAATGCGAGTGCAGACTTAGGTGCATCCGTAGAAGCAGAAACATCAGCAACAGAAAATGCAGACGCATCAGCCGGCGACTTAGATGTAAGCGCAACAGGTGTTGCCTCAGCAGAAACTCATGCAAGCGCAGAGGCAGATGCAACTGTTGGAGATCATGGAGTAGAAGCACAGGGTGATCTATCTGCAGGCGCATCAGTTGGAGTAACTGGGGAAGGCACTGTTGATACAGGAGTAGTTTCTACAACAGTCGGAGCTGGAGCAAGTGTTGGTCTTCAAGCTGGAGTTGGTGGCGGCGGACATGCCACCATAAAAGATGGCGTAGTGAGTGTAGGCGTAGCAGGCGATGTGGCATTACTTGTAGGCTTAGATGTTGATCTGAATGTAGACATAGATACTAAACCTATTGGCCACGCCATTACAGATGGTGCAGAAGCAGTAGCCGATGTAGCAACAACAGTAGTCACTTCAGTAGCTGAACCGGTAGAGAGTGTGGCAAAGAAAGTAATCAGTGCGCTTAAATTCTGGTAAGTAGGTATAGAAGAAAACTGTACAAACGGAACAGTACAGGCTGGATGTAGAAGCTAACTAAAAAAGGGGAAATCAGTTTTTTCACAATACTTTTCTTAAAAAAGTATTGTGAAGTAGGCGACTTGACCCCTTTACTTTTTCACTTCCATTTCATTACCTAAGCACTCAAACCATTCAATAAATGATTTAGAATGTAACGTTCTCTCTCCTGATTCATGAACAACTTCAATAACCTGCCCTTCATTACCTTGAATACCAGGCCCCATATCAATACATAAATAATCACCATGTTTATTGGTAGCAAAAGGAATCCAATATGAATTCCACCAACTGTTGATTATTGAGGCATCAGAAGAAAATACCTTTTCTCTAAAAGCCCCTTTATTTAGTAAATTATATAAATTAGTCCAGGTTTCACTAATTTGTACAGATGACAAAAAGTAATAAGAATTAAATAAAGGGGTGGATATGCTTCTTTGACCATTCACCTCTTTTAACAACCAAATAAACTCATCTGGTATTTTAAAATCAATTGAAGATTTTAATTCTAGATATTGTGATTTGCTTATTGGGGGATTAAAAGGTGACAGTATGTTATTTCGGATTATTTTCGTTTTAAGTATCTCAAATGCAACCTTAAATTGTGTACTACTTTTTTTTGGTGTGTCTAATAATTTATATAATGTTCCAATAATAATTATACCGATAATTTTTACTATATAACCTTCGATATTTTCCATATTTTTTCTCAAATTGTTTTTAACATTATCTTATCATTTTTTATTTTAAGTATCAGCACCATTTAAGACATACATAATAATTATATATTTCGTTATTTATCGTGTGCGTTGATAGATGCTAAGTCGGCCATAATCTAAATTTTAAGGATTGATTACTAGTTATTTAAAGATTATAACTAAACTCAATACCTTCAACATCCTGTTTATACTCTTCTATTACATCCTCATCTATATTTCTCATCTTTTTAAGGTTTGGTATCAACTGCACATCCTTTAATGACGTAACATAAAATTCACTTGTCGTTCCATCCCAGAAAGACATCAAACTTGAAAACAAACTATTACATGGATCCCATGACAACTCTGTAATTTCGGATAAATCTTCTTCATTTATGAACAATCCAGACAAATATTCTTTTACTTCTGGTATGTACTCAAAATCTAAGTCATCAGGATTAATTATTCTATGATCGTACTCTTCTACAAATTCGATTAAATCAAATTCCTCAATAACGCCTTCATTCATCAGTTGATCAAGTACTAGTAATTTAAAATTAAAGTCGTGAAATTGCCCAAGCCCTTCTTTAGGCATAATATATGTGTTTTTAACTTTAGGGTTAATCCAGCCATCCAGCATCATTTCACCTAAGGAATTTGATTTTTCTCCTGATTTTAAATTTGAAAATAATTTTGTTATTCCCAATAAATAATTAGATTCTTTTAAATCTCGACGAAATCTATCTGGGGCATCAAAGCAGTCCTCAAAAATACATTCAATTAAATATTCCTTTTTTTTATCAAGGGTATTTGAAACTTTGTTATTAATTAAATCACTTATTATTTCCAGTTTATTTTCGGATACTTCTTCATAATCATATATAAACTCATACAACTCTGAAAACAAGTCAAAACATCGGCACTCTAAATTTTTATTTAACTTAAAATCCAATTCTATTATTTTACTAAAAACTAAGCTTTTATTCTCAGATTTCATAAAATATGAAAATTTTAATACATCTGTTAAAGCATTGTTTTTTTCTATTAATAAAAATATTTCTTTTTCATTTTCTATAAAATATTTATTAGTATGCCAAAAAAATAAATTCAATAAATCCCCAATAATTTTAGAATTCACATCAACATCCCCAACTTTACGCAATCTAGTCCCTTTTATATCTGTCACTTTATTTACTTGTTCGATAATTTCGAATATTTTTGATGTTTCACTAAAGTAGTTTGTCCATACTTTATTATAATGATTGCTTTTTTTAATTATTTCACGAGGATAAGGTTGGACCGAACTGCTATTTCTACTAATATCATCCGCATAACACTCACCAAACAGATAAAGCCATTGGTACCCTGATTGAGCCTCTTTAGTACAACTCCAATCAACATTTATCATCCGCTTATGCCAGCTATCAAAAACAAATTTAGAATAAGGAGGACCTTTTCTTCCAATACAATCTAACGCTGAAGATATTGAACTCAATAATTGATGAGCCTTTTTTTGTTTCAAATTAATATTTGCAACAATAGAAAAGATTTGAGGAACAATTTTATTTACATCTTCACCCCCTATTGTATTGAACATTCTTATCATCAATTTATAACTATTTTGTTTGTACGCGCTGTTTAATTCTAATGATGGACCTTCAATATAATCATAAAAACTTTCAATTTCAGGCTCAATAAACATTAAATCTAAATCTTGCTTTATCACTTTCTTAATAGGTTCATTAATTATTACATCATTCTTAAATACATCCATTATAGGTTCACTTATCACTTCTTCAGACCGACCTAAACTTTCTGTATTATCTTGATTTTTATTCCCTCTAATAAAAGACACTATCCATTTAAACATGTTTATTCCTCAAAAAAGATCACAACAAACTCTATTTTAAACACCTGACAAAGGTTTCCACAACCCCAAAAGCCTCAGCCTTTTCCCTCCATTGGCAACATCCCCCCTACTTTTGGCTCAATCGTCCAACCACTTGAACATTAAGGTCATACGAAAATTGGGGTCGCGCCTTACATTTGACATCGACACTCATGAATTCCATGGGAATAATGCTTAACTTCCGGCCACAATGTCTAATATTGATTTTAAATTATTTGATTAGTTAGGGCGGATATTGAATCCGCGCCCTACTGGTAAATCCCATAATCTGGCAACATCCCCCAAAAATATGGCTCAATCGTCCAATCACTTGCACATTAAGGTCATATATTATGTTTCTTTTATTTTTGTATTGGATTATATCGTGTCTACATTACCGGTTATTGTTAGTTTGGGTGGCATCAGCAGCGCAGGTCGTTCTTCGTTTCATCATGCGTTTAAGCGTATTGTATCTTCTGTATTGGATTTTAACGACAAACAGGACACCTACTTAGATTTAGCTCAATTGATGGGTTTAGATGCTTCTAACGGTTTAACTGAAGAGTTAATGGACGCGATCGAACAAGGCACACTTGTGCGTAAAATCGGTAAAGACTTATTTGATGTAAACAAAATTTACGCCCAGAAAAAAGCGGTGTTAACCCCTTACCAAGAAGGTATGTCGTTTACTTGTAAAACCAATCAATTGCCTAAATTAGTGCCCGATCATTGGGAAGTAACTCAGATCAATGACAAAGAGTCTGAAGTATTAGTGACTGGCCAATTAGAAGTGATGATTCCTGATACCTATGCTTCAAAAGTATCTTCAGGTGGCCAATTGCCTTCTGGTTATGATCCTTCTGCGGGTTATAAGTCGTTAAACCATCCTCGTGGTTTGCAAATGACTGTACAAGCGGCGAGTGATGCCATTTTGTCTTTGGGTTTTGATTGGAAAGATATTTTAGAACATATTAATCCTGATCAAATTTCTACTTATGCCGGTAGTGCATTAGCGCAGGTGGATGATTCTAGTTTAAAAGGCCAATTACAAGCGCAGCTTAAAGGTGGTCGTGTAAGCTCTAAACAAATGGCATTGTCGTTAGCTGAAATGCCTGCTGATTTTATTAACAGTTATATTATTAACTCGGTGGGTAGCACCGGTACTAACATGGGTGCTTGTGCGTCATTTTTGTATAACTTACGCCAAGGTATGATGGACATTCAGTCTGGTGTGGCAAAAGTGGCCATTATTGGTAACGCGGAAGCGGCGTTAGTGCCTGAGTTAATGGAAGGGTTTCGTGCAATGAGTGCGTTGGCTGAAGATAAACAAATTGCAGCTTTGGATGATTCAGATGAATGTAACAATCGTCGTGCTTGTCGTCCTTTTTCGACTAATGCTGGTTTTACTATGGCGGAGTCGGCGCAATTTTTAGTGTTGATGGATGATGAGTTAGCGTTAAAATTAGGTGCGAATATTTTAGGTTCGGTTGCGGGTGTGTTTATTAATGCCGATGCGAATAAAAAATCGATTTCGGCGCCGGGTATTGGTAACTATATTACGGTTGCTAAAGCTTGTGCGTTAGCTAAACAAATTGTTGGCGATGCGTCTAAAACCTTTGTACAAGCGCACGGTACGGGTACACCACAAAATCGTGTAACTGAATCGCATATTCTAAATGAAGTGGCTAAAACCTTTGATATACCTAACTGGCCAATTTGTGCGATTAAGTCGTATGTAGGGCACTCTTTAGGTGCCGCTGCGGGGGATCAAATTATGACAACTTTAGGTGCTTGGCATTATGGTATTTTACCAGGTATTGAAACTATTGATCATATTGCGGATGACGTACATCAATCAAACTTGGATATTTTAATGGCACACAAACAAGTGAATGTGGATGACTACCCGGCATGTTTGGTGAACTCTAAAGGGTTTGGTGGCAATAACGCAACAGCGCTGTTGTTATCACCTAATCAAACATTAGAAATGTTAGCTAAAAAGTTTGGTGATGTGGCAATAGGCGAGTACAGTGATAAAAACACAATTGTTTTAGCCAAATGCAAACAATACGATGCAGATAAAATTGCAGGTAAAGTGGCACCGATTTATGAATTTGGTCAATCGGTAATGAGTCATGACGATGTGACATTAACTCAAGACGGCGTAAGCTTAACTGAATTTACTAACTCGATTAAGTTTAATACCACTAATCCTTATAGTGACTATTCTTAATAACTAACAAAGTAGCTGCATTTTTAATAGATACTATTTTAATTCCATAAACAGAAGACAAAAATATGTTGGATGAAAACTCAAGGCAGAAAAAGATTACCGTTGCGACTTTAATTGGAACGGCGATTGATTTTGTTTTATCAATATTAAAAGTAGCGGTGGGGTTTTTAGTTCAATCGCCTGCGCTTATTGCTGATGGTTTTCATTCAACCAGTGATTTAATCACTGATGTTTTAATTTTGTGGGTGGCGCAAATATCGGGCAAAGCCCCAGATGAAGATCACCCTTATGGTCATCAACGTTTTGAAACCATTGCCACTGCTATTTTAGGTGTTGTGTTATTAGCTGTAGCGGGCGGTATTTTTATCGACAATATTTTGTGGATTTTAAATCCAACACAATTAGCCCCTGCTTCTGGTTTAGCTTTAATTGTGGTGGTTATTTCATTGCTGTCCAAAGAGTGGTTATTTCATTACACCATGCGCGTGGCAATTCAAACGAACTCAACCATGTTAAAAGCCAACGCTTGGCATTCACGTTCTGATTCGTTGTCGTCACTTGTAGTATTAGTAGGTATCTTATTAAACTTTATGGGTGTGCCGTTTGCTGAACCGATTACCGCGATTGTTGTGGCATTAGTGATTGCAAAAATGGCGGTGAGTTTATTTTGGCAAGCACTACAAGAGTTAGCTGATAAAGCGGTAGATTTGTCTTTACAAGAAGATTTAAAAGAAACGATTTTATCGGTTGATGGTGTAATTGATGTACATCAATTACGTACTCGTCATATGGCCAATCACATTGTATTAGACGCGCATATTCAAGTACCACCTAAGGTTTCGGTTTCGGAAGGTCATCAAATTTCGGACTGGGTTTGCTCTGAACTAAAAGCCCAACATAAAGAGCTACACGATATTACGATTCATGTGGATTACGAAAAGGATGTAACTTTTAAAAAGTTAGCGCCACTTCGAAATAAAGTAGAGCAAATTGTTATTCGCCAGAATATTAAAAACATTCATCACTTTCATTTGCACTATACACCCACACAGTTTATTGAAATCCATTTTTATTTATTGGAAGAAGACCACGAAGTGATTCGTCAATGCCAAGCATTAGTCGTCGATTTTGATTTTATTTCGAAGGTAGAATTTTATAAATACATTGATGTTGATGCTTTAATTTCAGAAGCGGATAACGACATGACAAATGATACAGCTAACGATAAAACTAACGATTAAGTAGATGCGGTACGTCGCTAAACACATAATCGACCCCGGCTTGTATTAATTCTTGATAACGGGTCTGATCATTAACTGTAAATACACCCAAATATTTAACCTGTTCTTTTATTTTTTTAATGTTTTTGATATCTAGAAATTCATTTTTTAGATGACAGCCAATCGCTGAAATCTCATTTACTTTTTCAAAAAGTCCCATTTCTAATTTTCTGGATAATATCGCGATATCCACCGTTTTTGAAAATCCCCGCACCGCTTTTAACAATTCAAAATCAAATCCTGAAATCAATAATTGCTCATTAGGTACAAGGCTTAATAATGGTTTAATAATGTATTCGATATAATGATTAATACTTTGTTCGAACCGTTTTAACTCAACGTTTACTTTTAAATTATGTTTAAGTACTAATTGGATAAATTCATCCATAAACAATACAGATTCACTTTTTTTATTGTCCATGTTGAGTTGTATATTTTTTATGCTTTGGGCTGATAGATTAATTAATGCATCGTCTTTATTTGCCAAACGCTTAAGGTCAATATCGTGAAATAATACAGGGGTATTATCACCTAATAATTGCAAGTCAATTTCTACGGCTAAAATATTATGTTTAACACATAATTTAATAGCACTGGCTGTATTTTCAATCGCAAGCGCTGAAACCCCTCTATGTGCAAATATTTGCTGCATATTATTATTCTTTATAATTAAATTTGAAGAAGTTTTACTATTGATGTTTACTACAATAGTCGTGTATCCATAAATACATTTTTATTCGATTTAAGTTATGCCTGTTTTAATAAATTAGTATGAGTTTGAGGGACAATACTAATCACAAATATCCTGAAATCAAACCAAAACATAACCATACTTTATTTTACTTAAATGATGTCACACAAAATATTGTTTAGCATTATGTTTAGACGTTGTATTCATCACAAGTATCCTGAAATCAAACCAAAACATAACCATACTTTATTTTACTTAAATGATGTCACATAAAATATTGTTTAGCATTATGTTTAGACGTTGTATTCATCACAAGTATCCTGAAATCAAACCAAAACATAACCATAATAATACTATTAAATGTGCCATTCTGGGTAATTTCACATCCACCTGTCCACGCCCAATTGTCAGTTTTATAAAACGATGTAAATGATTAATCCATAATGACACTAACAAAATTATCAACATTAAGAAAAATGCTATTTTTTGTTCCATAACCGCAATTGCACCGAGCATAAACAATGTAATACAAGCCAATGCCATCATTGAACGTCTAAAGGCTGGATTATTGTATTTTGTGGTACAGGTGATTAATACTAACAACCATATGTTGGTGGCTAATAATTGAATCCAATAAACCGGTTCTATTATTGCGCTCAACCAAAGCCCAAGCATTGTCAGAACTAAAATTCCGGCCCCTACAAATGCCCTTAAAATACTTAACCAAATAGTGCTGGTGAATAATAATAACCACAACACATTGGTTTGCAAAATTAACCCAGTTTGACTAAATGGCAGTTGCACAAACCAGTTAGTTATATGGACATTGGTTAATTGTGAATTACTTGAGTTTAATGCCCATACGATGATAAATGTAACTAAACTGAAAATAACAGGACGGTATCTAGGAGTTTTTGATTCTTCTACATACCATTTTTCCATTCTATTAACTAACATAAAACTTAAGAAATACATCAACCAAATAGCAAATAAACTCAACAACAATACTAAAACATTGATATTTAATATATATGCGTTAATTTCGTCTTTGCTTAACCATTGTTCGGTTTTACCAGCAACATAACCCGGTAAGGTATAAAATGGCGCCCAAACCAGTACAGCAAAAAATGCTAAGGGTAAAAATAAACGAGGGTGAATCTTTAAACTGCCGGACACAAATGGCACGATACATCTTAATGGCCCAAAAAATCGAGCGATTACAATAAAAAACAAACCTTTGTTTTCATATTGATGTTGTACTTTATTAAACCATTTTTTACGTTTAACAAAAAAAGCACTGTGCTGAATCGAGTCTGAAAAATAACGCCCTACAAAAAAACCTAAACTGTCACCAGCGTAGGCACCACTAAACGCACTGATAATCACCCAGATAAACGGTATTCCTACCATCGCAGCAGTACTTGTAAGTGCGGCCATCATGATAAAACTAGGCACAAACATACCTACACCAATGATGGTTTCACTAAAGGCACTGAGCACAATGGCCACACATAATAGTGCTGGATATTCACCCAAAAAATTAAGAATCGATTCCATATTATAAAGATTGGCAATAAAAAAGAGAAAGAAGCTCAGTGTAACGCTATTTTTTGTTAAAGAAAGCGCATTGTTGTGATAAAAGAGCGTATAATGCACAACTTTTTAAATTTTATGTTAAATTTTCTGACAATTTCAATATTCTAACTAATCAATATTCTAACTAAGAAGAGGTCCCATGGATATTCACGCTTACATGCAAAAAGTTGGACAACAAGCTCGCGCTGCGTCTCGTCAAATGGCGACCGTAACCACAGCGAAAAAGAATGCCACTTTATTAGCTATTGCTGATCGTATTAATGCGACACGTGACGAACTTAAACTTCAAAACCAAGAAGATTTAGCACGTGGTCGTGCTAATGGTTTAACCGATGCGATGTTAGATCGTCTTGAATTTACAGATGAACGTTTAGATCAGATTATTGAAGGTTTAAAGCAAGTAGCGACATTACCGGACTTAATTGGTGAAATCACCGATATGAGTTATCGACCAAGTGGCATTCAAGTGGGTAAAATGCGTGTGCCTTTAGGCGTAATCGGCATGATTTATGAGTCTCGCCCTAATGTGACTATTGAAGCAGCGAGCCTTTGTATTAAATCAGGTAACGCGGCTATTTTACGTGGAGGCAGTGAAGCCATTGCTTCTAACCATGCGTTAGCACAGTGTATTCGAGACGCATTAAAATCGTCAGGCTTAAATGAACATACTGTACAAGTGATTGAAACCACTGATCGTGCTTGTGTAGGTGAGTTAATCACAATGGATGAATATGTTGATGTGATTATTCCTCGTGGTGGAAAAGGTTTAATTGAGCGTATATCTAAAGACGCTCGTATTCCTGTAATCAAACATTTAGATGGTATTTGTCATGTGTATATTGATGATGAAGCCGACCCTAAAAAAGCCATTGATATTGCAATCAACTCTAAAACACATCGTTATGGTGTTTGTAACGCAATGGAAACCTTGTTAATTAATGACGGTGTTGCTGACATTTTTCTACCTGTTTTAGCCGATGCTTTTGCAGAAAAAGGCGTTGAATTACGTGGCTGTGAAAAAACACAACAATACATTAAGTGTGTAGCTGCCACACAAGATGATTGGAGTGAAGAATATTTAGCGCCAATATTATCTATTAAAGTTGTGGACTCTATGGAGCAAGCCATTAAACACATAAACCATTATGGCTCTCACCATACTGATACGTTGGTAAGTGAAAACTACTCAAAAGCGCGTTTGTTTATGGCGGCTGTGGATTCAAGTAGTGTGATGATTAACGCTTCAACACGTTTTGCTGATGGTTTCGAATACGGTTTGGGTGCTGAAATTGGTATTTCTACCGATAAAATTCATGCGCGTGGTCCTGTTGGTTTAGAGGGTTTAACCTCGCAGAAATACGTTGTATTTGGTGACGGTCATATTCGTACTTAGTATTATTATAATTAATGATTATTCTTTATGACCCTAACTCATGATTACCAACCATGAATAATGTACAAGTTATTTTAGGTGGCAGTTTTGATCCGTTTCATTTGGGGCATTTACAAATGCTGCGTGAAAGTATCGATCAATTATCACCTAAATACTTAAGAGTGTTACCTTGTTTTCAACAGGCTTTAAAAAGTCATACAGCCATTAAAAGCAAACATCGTATGGCGATGCTAAAATTGATTGTAAAACAGGTAAACACAGAACAAAAAGATAAACCAAAACAATGTAATGTTTTGCTTGATGATTTTGAAATATCACAAAACCAAATTAATTACAGCATTAAAACACTTACACAATTCTCAAATACATTTGATGAAAGTTTGGTATTTTTAATGGGCGAAGATTCTATTTTGAATATTCAAAAATGGAAACAGTGGGAACAGCTCTTAGATGTTTGCCATATCGCCATTGTAAAAAGAAAAGTAAAAAGAAAAGTAAAACAAACAAACAAGACAGACAAACAAGATCTGTTCGATTGTTTACCACAAACTTGGCAACCTAAATGGGTTGATTTAAGTGTGTTTAAACAATCAATAAAAAATCAAAAGGCAGGGTTAATCTGCCAAATTGAGATGGACTATGTTGATATCAGCAGTAGTTTTATCAAAACGAACTTAAATGATAGCCAAGCATTATTGCCCGCAGTAATTTTTGACTACATTAACGAACACCAACTTTACAAATAGGTTTAACCACCTAAAAACAGGCTTAATCGCCGGAGACAACATGGCATCTGCACAAATTGAATTATTAAAAGAGACCGTCGTCAAATCATTAGAAGACATCAAAGCACAAGACATTGTAGTGATTGATGTTAGCGAAAAAACAAACATCGCTGACTACATGATCATTGCGTCTGGTACATCTACAAGACACTTACGCGCATTAGTTGATAATGCTGCCGTAGATGTTAAAAAAGCAGGGTTTGAAGTAGCCGCTAAAGAAGGCACTGCTGCTGATGATTGGGTATTGATTGATTTGGGTGATATTATATTACACGCATTCATGCCTGAAGCTCGTACGCTGTATAACTTAGAAAGTTTATGGATGGGCGCGCGTCCGTCTGATGACGACCCTATGTACGACATAGAAGAAGATTAAGATGATACTTACCGTGATTGCAGTGGGCACTAAAATGCCTGATTGGGTGCAAACTGGCATCCATGAATACAGCAAACGTTTACCTAAAGATTTTCAACTAAAGTTTGTTGAAATTCAGGTAGGCCATCGCGGTAAAAACACCTCCATCAAAACAGCCATCGATAAAGAAGGTAAGTTGATGATGGAGGCGATTAATCCGAAAGAGTTTGTTGTGGCGTTAGAAATCAACGCTAAGAATTGGTCTACTGAACAGTTAGCACAAAACATTCGTACTTGGCGCGATGATGGTTACAATATTACATTACTCGTGGGCGGCCCTGACGGCCTAGCTAAGCCTTGTGTTGAACGAGCTAATCGTTCATGGTCTATATCCAACTTAACCCTGCCCCACCCGCTTGTACGCGTTTTATTAGCTGAACAAGTGTATCGAGCTTGGTCGATTTTAAATAATCACCCTTATCACAAATAAATATATTGATTAGTTAATGCTTATGCTTAAATTTTTTGTATTTGTAAATGCTTGAGTTCGAACTTTTTTGTCCAGCATGTACTTACAGCCTGTGAATACCTAATAACTAAACCACGTTAGAATACCTAAACAGCTCTGTTATTTAAACGAATACAAACTCACCCCATTCATTTTTAATTTACCCTGATCACTATTGATAGTTTATGTGTCTTCTAATTAGTCGATGATATGACATTATTTGATTAAACCTAAAGTTTTGCAGTAAACTTAAAACATGATTTTTAAAGAATAATGTATTCATGCTCCCACTTGTTACCCATCCTAATTATAGTTTTGATTTTCCTGGTAATCATCGATTTCCAATGCAGAAATTTAAACTGCTTCATCAATATCTAACTGAAAAGAATATCGCCACCCATAATAATATATTCAGACCAGGCAAAGCGCGTTTGGATTTTTTAGAGTTAGGTCATTGCCCAGATTATTTACATCGATTTATCCATAATCAACAATCTAAACAAGAAGTTAGACGTATGGGGCTACCTTGGAGTGAAGGATTATTAAAGCGGACACTCATTTCACCAAACGGCACATTTTTAACTGCGTTATTAGCGTTAGATCATGGTATTTCCTGTCATTTAGCAGGGGGCACCCATCATGCTAATTACGATTTCGCATCGGGCTTTTGTATTTTAAACGACCTAGCCCTGTCTGCTAAAGCCATTATTCAACAAGGCAAAGTCAACAAAGTATTAATAGTGGATTGTGACGTACACCAAGGTGACGGAACTGCTGCAATATTAAAAGATGAGCCCAATATATTTACGTTTTCGATTCACTGCGAAAAGAATTTTCCTGTTCGAAAAGCACAAAGTGATTGTGATGTAGGATTAGATGTGGGATTAAAAGATCAGGCTTACTTAGATATTTTAGAATCTAATTTAAAAAATATCATTAATCAGTTCAAACCCGATTTTATATTTTATGATGCGGGTGTTGATATTTATGAACATGACCCCCTTGGTTTATTAAAAATAAGTGAACAAGGGATTTTGGATCGAGAGCATTTAGTATTAGAAATGTGCCGCTCAAAAAACATACCTGTGGCAACAGTAATTGGTGGCGGTTATGACGACAATCGTTTGTTGTTGGCTAAACGACACGCATTAGTGGTTGAAGCGGCTAATGATATTTATAAAATTTAGAGCTCTACTGTCTATCACTTCGATATTTAGTAAAATAATTTCGCTCTTGATTTATGACATCACAATTAATCAATTGATATAACGCATTTAAAAAAATATTTTTTCTGAGTCACTTCAAAAGATACAAGTTTATTAACCAAGCTACACGCTTACTGCAAACAGCAGTGAAGCGCATAATGTTAGCACTGGTATGCTAAATCTAAAGACCCGTTTTTATTAATCCTTTTATATTTTTTTTAAATTAAACGGCGACTAAATAGCGCTCTTTACGTTGATTATACTCTGTAACAATTCCAGCAATAACATCTTCGTCAAAATCACGTAGACCACCTAACAGCATTTGTTTATCACCTAAACCTACTACTTTACCATCGCTAATAAATTCAAAGTTTAAACTTACATTACCGCGTTTGCCTTGAACATCAAATGTAGCTTCACTCATTCTCAAACTAACATCACTTATATCTAAGCTATGAAAACTAATATGCATTGACTGATACAGTACCATCGGGCGAGCAGGATTGATCATCGCGTTATGCTTTTTCATTAGTGGTACTAAAATATGCGGAAAGGCTTCACCTGAAAACTTAACATACGCTTTGGTTAATTTTTCAATTAACGCAGCATTGTCACTTTTTTCACCCTGCATAACAACGGACATACAAGTTTTGTCTTTTTGGTCCACTAAGCTTATTAAATTACTTTCCTGTTGCAGACGAATTTGCGATTGATCACTAACCATTCCGCTAAAAGTAAAAGTCATATCTTTGTATAAACCAATTTGACTTAGGGTTAAAGCAAATAATAAATCACCGGGAACAACGAACTTTTTTGCATCCACATCATGTAGCGGATTAAAATCATTAGCCATAGATTTGGCAAATGAACTACCTTGTTCACGGCTTATTTGAAACTCACCATTTTCTTCATTAAAAAATCTATCTAAAAACATAACTCTTTCAATCAGTATAAAAAGTCACATCATAGCTTTTTTTGTATAATATTTCGATTATTTCTTTGGGTTTTTCTGTAACAAGAAGGGGGCTGTAATAAATTGTAAATTGGCTTTTATGCATAAATGATAATTGTTAGACTTGAAAAACCAACACTTAAGAGTGTAATAATGAGTAAATTGACTTCGTTTATATTGTTTTGCGGTTTTAAATGGGTAGTTGTTATATTTTTTATCATGTTCTTCCATGAACATACTTGGTTTCGCTACGAATACGGTGTAATTTTATCGTTTAGCATTTTTACAATTTTTATTATTATCAATCAAAAACATATTAATGCCTTTTATAGATTATATGCAATTCGAAATACATCCCTAAAAAATGAAGAGACATCAGCATTTAAAACCCGTGAGTTTTAATCTAATTGAGATGTGTTTAATTCAACTTCCAATTGATGTACGCTGTTTTCCATTTTCATAATTCGGGTAAGTAAATCATTACCTTGAACTTGAGTGGCTCTTATCACAGTTTCAGATAGTTCATTCCAATGTAATACAGCACCTTCTAAGCTACGATTTTTTGGACCAGAAGCCTGGCAAGATGTACATTGTATATAATAATTAAACAATGTATGACCTGATCTAATTAAATGGCTACTGCAATACGGACAGTGTTTAAATGATGATCCCATAATATTTCCCTTTATGAACTTGCGTGTCACGAAGTAAACATAGGCTGTTTTTTGTGTTTTACAAGGAAAACATCAATAAAATTTTCATTTATTGTCAACCACTTCTCCTTTTTACATTTTATTGAGCAATATTACCTTGCTATATCAGTCTATTTCGATATAGATCGATTAATGTATTCTTATTGAAATATAGCAAGGCTAGAATTAACCTGACTATATTGATATATTTCTCTTTTTAGCAGTCACTGATTCATCGACACTCTTAAGTATTGATTGATACATTGCATAACCGATTGTAAAACTGACTTTAATGTATCTACATATTGAGAAAACCCAAAAAACGTTTTATTATTTATTTTACACTGCATATAACTCGCTGCTTTTGCATTTGAATGTTCACCAACTGCATGTTCGCTATAATCTACAACATCAATTTTAATACCTAACTTTTCATTTAACCCTTCTATAAAGGCGTGAATCGGTCCACTTTTATTCATTTGAAATGAATACTGTTCACCACTCACGTTATTAATTTCTACAATTAATTTTGAAGCTGTTTGATCTGAACTGTAATTTATTTTACCGATAGATAAAGGATTTGTATTTTGTGAATAACTTTGTATAAATGCATTATAGATTTTCTGGCTATCAACTTCACTTTGATCCATTTCAGTTATTTTTTGAACTTTTTGACTAAAATCAATTTGCATCATTCTGGGAATTTGTAATCTAAATTGTTGGCGTAAAATAAACTGAATTCCGCCTTTTCCTGACTGACTATTTATACGAATTATTTGCTGATATTCACGACCAATATCTTTAGGATCAATGGGTAAATATGCTACTTCCCAATTATCTACTTTATTAACTTCGTTATAATCAAATGACTTACTTATAGCGTCTTGATGACTACCTGAAAATGCAGTAAATACTAATTCACCTAACCATTGATGTCTTGGATCTGTTTTAATATTGGTAACACTCTCAACTGTTTTTATAATTCTTGATGCGTCACTAATATCAATTTCTGGATCAATTCCCTGTGAATATAAATTCATCGCCATAGTGTATATATCCATATTACCTGTGCGTTCACCATTACCTAATAATGTGCCCTCAACTCGATCAGCCCCAGCTAATAACGCCATTTCGGCTGATGCAACTGAACAACCTCGATCGTTATGAGTATGCACACTAATTTCAACACAATCGCGTTTATCAATATTTCTAATCATCCATTCGATTTGATCTGCAAATATATTGGGTGTTGTACATTCCACTGTTGCTGGTAAATTGATAATACATTTCTGTTGTTTTGTTGGATTAAATACTTGAATTACTGCATTACAAATTTGAACGGCAACAGGCAACTCTGTTTGACTGAAGCTTTCTGGGGAATATTCAAAACGCCATTGAGTATTTGGATATTGTTCGCTGTATGTTTTAACCCAAGAGGCACCCTGCACAGCAATCGCTTGAATTTGCTCAACTGTTTTTTTAAATACTTTTTCGCGCTGTAAGGTCGAGGTAGAATTATATACATGCACAATGGCTTTGTTCGCGCCTTTAAGGCTTCATAGGTTTTAACAATTAAATGCTCTCTAGCCTGAACCAACACTTGTATGGTGACATCTTCAGGAATTTTATTATTTTCGATAATATATCGCGTAAAATCAAAATCGGCCTGACTTGCCGCTGGAAAACCAATCTCGATTTCTTTAAACCCCATATCAATAATCAAATCAAATAACTCAATTTTTTGTTCAATATTCATAGGTTCTACTAACGCTTGATTACCATCACGTAAATCAACAGAACACCATTTAGGTGCTGATTTAATTGTATTATTTGGCCATTGACGGTTTGTAATTTGTATTGAAGGCAATGCTTGGTATTTTGAATATGACATGATGAACTCTCTTGTATTTTTAACTTCAAATTTTTTAATATTCAAATACAAATACTTTTAAGAACGCTGTAAACAATACGCTTAAATTTAGATAGGTATTTTAATTTGAAAATAATGAATTTTGAATGTGGCTTATTCGGTAACGATTAAACGTTACTCACCACTTACAAGGAGTAACGTTTGCTAATAAGCAGAAGGAGATTGAGCGATAATAATGAAAAAACAGACGTGCATAAAAAATCACAAGCGTTTGCCTGTGTATTTTTAATGGATTGGATAAAGCTAAATTGTCTGTTCATGATCATCAGTATAAGGAGATTTTTTTTTGCAATGGACTTTTTGAATAACCAAGAAAATCATTAACCTAATCGATATATAACACTAATCATGATTGAACAAGGATGTGCAGCTTTGCGATTGATGATTCAAGGAAGGTTTTCTTTTGCGACGTGCATAGAAGCACTAAAACAGAAAGAGTATGGCTGTACAGGATTTCAACAATCATCAAAAAGTCTTTAATTTAAACACAATATTTAAATTAAACTTAAAGAGCGACTTAAAAATCAGGCAAAAAAAAAGGCCGCAAAAAGCGACCTTTCTATTTAAATAATTATCTATAAGAAGAATTATTTAATGATTTTAGCAACAACACCAGCACCAACAGTACGGCCACCTTCACGGATAGCGAAACGTAAGTTGTCTTCCATCGCGATAGGGTGAATTAATTCAACATCCATCTTGATGTTATCACCAGGCATTACCATTTCAACACCTTCAGGAAGTGTAACAGCACCAGTTACATCCGTAGTACGGAAGTAGAACTGTGGGCGGTAACCTTTGAAGAAAGGAGTATGACGACCACCTTCGTCTTTCGACAAGATGTATACTTCTGCTTCGAATGTTGTATGTGGAGTAACAGAGCCAGGATGAACTAAACACTGACCACGTTCGATTTCTTCACGTTTTGTTCCACGTAATAAAACACCAACGTTCTCGCCTGCACGACCTTCGTCAAGCAATTTACGGAACATTTCAACACCAGTACAAGTAGACTTAGTAGATTCTTTGATACCAACGATATCAACTTCTTCACCAACTTTAACGATACCACGTTCAACACGACCAGTAACAACCGTACCACGACCAGAGATTGAGAAAACATCTTCAATTGGTAATAGGAAAGGTTGATCGATTGCACGAACTGGTTCAGGAATATACGAATCTAGAGTTTCAATTAGCTTTTGAACAGCTGTTGTACCCATTTCGTTTTCGTCTTCGCCATTTAATGCCATTAAAGCAGAACCAGCGATGATTGGAGTATCGTCACCAGGGAATTCATACATGTCTAATAATTCACGTAATTCCATTTCTACTAATTCGATCATTTCGTTGTATTCTTCAGAACCCGCTCCACCACAATCTTCTGCAAGTAAATCAGCTTTGTTTAAGAATACTACGATGTAAGGAACACCAACTTGACGTGACAATAAGATGTGTTCACGTGTTTGAGGCATAGGGCCATCAGTTGCGCCACATACTAAGATAGCGCCATCCATTTGTGCAGCACCAGTTATCATGTTTTTAACATAATCGGCGTGACCTGGGCAATCTACGTGTGCGTAATGACGTGCAGGTGATTCATATTCAACGTGAGAAGTTGAAATTGTGATACCACGTTCGCGTTCTTCAGGTGCGTTATCGATGCCATCAAAAGCAACTAATTCGCCGCCCCAAGTTTCAGCACAAACACGAGTAAGTGCAGCTGTTAAAGTTGTTTTACCATGATCGACGTGACCAATTGTGCCTACGTTTACATGGGGTTTGTTTCTTTCAAAATTAGCTTTAGCCATCTTTATAGTCTCTTTAAATTTAAAAATTAAAAATTAAGCTCGTTTAATAATTGCATCTGCAATATTACTAGGTGCTTCTGCGTATTGTTTAAATTCCATGGTAAAGGTTGCTCGACCCTGGGTGGCACTTCTTAATGCAGTAGCATAACCAAACATTTCTGCTAATGGAACTTCTGCATTAATAATTTTACCACTCGGACTGTCGTCCATCCCTTGAACTAAGCCACGACGGCGATTTAAATCACCCATGACATCGCCCATGTAATCTTCTGGTGTGACTACTTCTACCTTCATCATAGGTTCCATTAAACATGCATCACCTTCAAGGGACAGTTTTTTGGTAGCCTGTGCTGCAGCGATTTTAAAGGCCATTTCGTTGGAATCCACATCGTGGTAAGAGCCATCGAGTAATGTCGCTTTAAGACCTAGAAGCGGATATCCAGCCAACACACCATTGCGCATTTGATCTGAAATCCCTTTTTCAACAGCTGGAATATATTCTTTAGGAATAGTTCCGCCTGTTATTTCGTTTACAAATTCTAACCCATCTTCATTAGAAGGTTCAAATCTAATTGTTACATGACCATATTGGCCACGACCACCAGATTGACGAATGAATTTGTTATCAATTTTCACATTAGAGCGAATTTTTTCACGATACGATACTTGAGGTTTACCTATATTAGCGCTAACTTGAAATTCACGTTTCATACGGTCTACTAATACATCAAGGTGAAGTTCACCCATTCCTGCAATAATTGTTTGACCTGTCTCTGTATCTGTATGCACTCTAAATGATGGATCTTCTTGTGCCAACTTACCTAATGCAACACCCATTTTATCTTGGTCTGCTTTAGTTTTAGGCTCTACTGCAACCGAAATTACAGGTTCAGGGAAGTCCATTCTTTCAAGTGTGATAATGTCATCTGGTGAACAAAACGTATCTCCAGTTGTGACACTTTTCATACCAATTAACGCAGCGATATCACCTGCATTAACTTCATTTATTTCTTCTCGATCATTTGAATGCATTTGAACCATACGGCCAACACGCTCACGTTTACCTTTAATTGGGTTAAAAACTGAATCACCTGTTTTTAACGTACCTGAATAAACACGAATAAACGTTAAGGTACCAACAAAAGGGTCCGTTGCAATTTTAAATGCAAGGGCTGCAAAAGGTTCATCATCACTAGCAGAACGAACTTCATGTTTTCCGTCGTCATCCAACACACCTTCGATCGATTTAACATCGGTTGGAGAGGGCATAAATTCAATCACTGAATCTAATACTGCTTGCACACCTTTGTTTTTAAATGCTGAACCCGCCATAACCAGTACAATTTCGTTTGCTAATGTACGTTGACGCAGACCCAACTTAATTTCGTCTTCGGATAACTCACCTGTATCCAGGTATTTTTCCATTATTTCATCATTGGCTTCAGCCGCAACTTCCACTAGATTTTCACGCCATTCTTCGCATTCTGCGAACATATCTTCTGGAATGTCACGATATTCAAAACTCATGCCGTGATCTTTATCGTCCCAGATAATGGCTTTCATTTTAATTAGATCAACTACGCCTTCGAATTCGTCTTCTGCACCTATTGGAAGTTGCATTGGAACAGCATTTGCACCTAAACGAGTACCTAATTGTTCGACAACCATAAGGAAGTCTGCACCTATTCTGTCCATTTTATTAATGAACACCATTCTAGGTACTTCATAACGATCTGCTTGACGCCACACAGTTTCAGTTTGAGGTTGAACACCTGAAGAGGCACACAACACAACAACCGTACCATCAAGCACACGCAAGGAGCGCTCTACTTCAATAGTAAAGTCAACATGACCTGGGGTATCAATGATATTAATTCGATGATTTTCGAATTGTTTGCTCATACCTGACCAGAAACAAGTGGTAGCAGCAGACGTGATAGTGATACCACGCTCCTGCTCTTGTTCCATCCAGTCCATGGTGGCTGCGCCATCATGGACTTCGCCGATCTTATGTGAACGACCGGTATAGAAAAGTATTCGCTCCGTCGTCGTCGTTTTACCTGCATCAACATGCGCACAGATACCAATATTACGGTATCTGTTAATCGGTGTTTTACGAGCCACGAAGTAATCCCCTTAAAAGCGGAAGTGAGAGAAAGCTTTGTTAGCTTCAGCCATGCGATGAACGTCTTCACGTTTTTTCACAGCTGCGCCTTTACCTTCGGTAGCATCGATAATTTCACCAGCTAAACGTAATGCCATAGTTTTTTCACCACGGGCACGAGCATAGTCTTTCAACCAACGCATTGCTAAAGCAACACGACGAGATGGGCGAACTTCAACTGGTACTTGGTACGTTGCACCACCAACACGTCGAGATTTAACTTCGACTAGAGGTGCGATCGCATCAAGAGCAGCTAAGAACTGTTCGATTGGATCTTTTTGAGATTTTTTTTCAACTGCTTCTAAAGCACCATATACGATTTTTTCGGCAAGAGATTTCTTACCGCTAATCATTACGTGGTTCATGAATTTAGCTAGTTGTAAGTTACCAAATTTTGGATCTGGTAGTATTTCGCGCTTTGCAGCGACGCGTCTTCTTGGCATTTTGATAAGCCCTTATATAGAGGTCTTCAGGAAAGTACACGAGTTTTAAAACTCGACCTTACTCTTATCCATCAACATTAAAATTTAATTTATTTCTTAGGACGTTTAGTACCGTACTTAGAACGTGCTTGTCTACGATCGGCAACGCCAGAAGTATCCAAAGCACCACGAACTGTGTGGTAACGTACACCAGGTAGACCTTTTACACGACCACCACGGATCAAGATAACACTATGCTCTTGAAGGTTGTGACCTTCACCACCGATATAAGAAGTAACCTCAAATCCGTTCGTTAAACGAACACGGCATACTTTACGTAATGCTGAGTTAGGCTTCTTAGGGGTAGTGGTATATACGCGTGTACAAACACCACGACGTTGTGGACATGCCTGCAATGCAGGTACGTCACTTTTCGCAACTTTACGTTTGCGAGGTTGGCGAACCAACTGATTAATAGTAGTCATTATGCCTACTCCACTTTCTCTTCACTTAAATAAAACCCCAGAGTCGAAAAACGATTCTAGGGATTCGGGGAGGCGGATTTTAAGGTCCGCCCATTATCTAGTCAAGTTTAAATACGTTATTTATTTAAAGCTTGACTTAATGCTGCTTCTACGTCGCTTGCACTTACTGAAGGAGATGATGGTTCAGCTGCTTCTTTTAAGCGCAATTCTTTTTTACGTTTTCTCTCTGCATGGTACGCTAAGCCAGTACCTGCGGGGATCAAACGACCAACTACAACGTTTTCTTTTAAGCCACGTAAGTAATCACGTTTACCAGTTACTGCACCTTCCGTTAATACACGAGTCGTTTCTTGGAACGAAGCGGCAGAAATAAATGATTCAGTTGCAAGTGATGCTTTGGTAATACCTAACAATACGCGCAAGTATTTTGCTTTAATTTGATTATCAGCTAATGCTTCGTTTGCCTTCAATAAAGTATTCAGTTCAA
>JALJPK010000053.1 GCA_022968985.1 Pseudomonadales bacterium
CGCTCGATCTGAGATTGTCGCGGTTACCGAAAACTTCGATATGCATTTAGAATCACAGGCAAATATCAATATTAAAGTAAAACTTTCACAGGGTGACAACAATGAGCATTTTTGGCTTTCAGATTTAGAATATAAAAATGATTTATTTTACGGAACAATTAATAACTATCCAGCAATGTTAACCAACTATAAATTTGGTGATTCAGTGAGTGTCAAACCTGAAGAAATTTCTGACTGGTTTATTATTATGGGATCAAACTTTTTGGGTGGTTTTACAATGAAAGTAACTCGGAACAGAATGAACGAAGAATCACGTGCAGATTTTGATAATAGTTTTCCATTCATTTTAATGTCTGAAAATAAGGAATAACTAATAAAGTCTGCTTTAAAGCGATTTTTAACTCAACGACTTGCCTACAGGGATGGTGGTAAATCGAATTTAAAGGGATCAAACGTCTTAGCCAAGATAACTATTATTTTCGTCGTCAAGGCAATCCATTTACCTAAATATTTATTATTACGACTTCCATACTGATAGTAATAAATCGAATTTTATGCAGTCATGTTTCTGCCTATAAAAAAAGAAAAAGAAAAAAGAAAAACTTCAAAATAAATATTTCATAACTATTAAAAATACAAATGAAGCAAGTGACACCCTAACACCTGCTTTTAAAAAACTATCCCTTAAACCATATTTACGCTGAAATCCTAAATTATCTTTTGACTCTAACTGCAAAGTAAATGCGCTAAACAAAAAACCAATAGCAACAGAAGTCATGCCCCCGTCAGTCAATAATTCAAAACCTAACTCCAGCATTCCTATTAAAAATCCAATAACAGCACCTACTCCACTCAAAAACTCTGAGCCATTAGGCTTAGTTTCTTCGGATTTTTCACTTTCTATATTTTGTTTGTCTGTTTGGTTCATCTGATATCCTAATCCTAATAGCTAATAAAAAAGATACGATACATTATAAGTATCTAGTATGGGGTTTTAACTACTCGCTTTAAGGTTTATTGGTCACAGACTTTACCTGACAACTACTATGTTCGTCGTTAAGGCAAGCCGTTAACCTACAAATTATTCGAATGCTTAACTAATCCAGCAACTCATCCAAAGTCATCACCTCAGCATAATTCTCAACAAGCTCAAGCACTTCATCACAACTTAACTCAACCCGATCAAGGTAATAAACAACCAAATCTTTTAATTCCGCCACCGACTCTAAATGTATAAGCTGCCCTGCTAAACAGCCACTGGTCTTATTGCCGTTTTCATCGTAATTGAACACAGTTATATTTACTTTAAATTTTGAACTGTCCTGCGCTTGTATAAGGCAATTCCAACCCAAATAGTTCACAGTAACCGATTGCTCACCCAACTCGGTATAGATATGCTTTTTTCTCAAATGGGATAATTTCATTGTTTGTTTCTTTCTTTTTTGGCTTTTTGGGGGTTTTGATATAGTGGGTAAGTTTATCATTATTTGTCAGATGTTTTTCAGGGTAATACTATTGTTTATCTAAAATGCTTTTAACTTGCTAGGGTTGAAAGTATTTTTATTTAAATCTAGTTATTATGCAGTAAACAGTCAAAGTTTGATCCCATACTTTTTTAAAACCTAGCTTTCACTTGCACAGCTATGAACAATTCATATTATTTAACTAAATCGAGGTCAAGTTACTGGGCATTTTAATCACGCTGTTGTGCAGTATGACATCAACAATTGTCCGAATACTTTTTTCTTACGATCTACCTTTCATCGCCAGCTTTGAACATTTAATGGCACGTTTAGTCAAACCCCTTAAATGCTACCTGATTGTAATATTATGGCTTTGATGTACGTTAAGTCTTTGTTGGGTGTCAACAATATAATAGTTTGTACCTGCTATGTAATATTTGTCAGTTGAATATATTGTTGTGTTTTTCGAAAAGAAGACAGGCATCTCAACTTTAATTAAGTATTAAACTATAATTACTGTTCGAAAATTAATTAATATTAAAAGGCATTAATATGAAATTTACTCCAATTGCGTTAAGTATGGTTTTAACCGTATTGTTAAGTAGCTGTTTAGATGATCTCACAAGTGGAGTACCTGAACCCGACACCGATCCAATAATCCGTACACAACCCATTCTCACCGATACTAATACCGAAACACAAATTTGTGATAACATTGATGCACAGGTTTATTTCACCAGCTCTGTTATAGGTAATTATGTTCAGTTTGATGCCTCATCTAGTTACACATTTAACTGTATGGGTTCGGCACCATTTGAAAGCTACATTTGGGATTTTGGTGACGGAACACATGTTAAATCTAACTCGCCTACAATCACACATCAATACCAATTAGTTGGTGAATATCTTGTCACGTTAAGTGATAACAATACACTAGTGTACAGCAGTTATATCAACATTAATGATGACTGTGATATGGCTCATCTATTCTCGAGTAACTCAGATTGTACACAAACAACTACTAATATTTCGACATCTACAAATACAGATACTAATACGACGACATCTACAAATACCTATACCACAACAAGTACAGACACAAATACAGAAACAGATCCCAAAGTGTGTATTGCTTTGGCATCAGGTGCCTCTTTCAAAGTGAATATTGTAAATAACCTGGCTTCATTAGATGCTTCCGATAGTTATTTCTTTGAAAATTGTGCGTACTCGGAAATCACAAGCTATGAGTGGGACTTTGGTGATGGAAATCTAATACAAACACAAACACCTTATGTGTCGCATTTTTATGAAAACTGGGTAAGTGCTCCTATTACCCTAACGATTAAGAATGATTATTATTCACTGTCTACTAGTTATTCTGTCGATTTTGAACACATTAATTATTGTTTTGAAAATATGGATCAACACTTTGATGAAAACACAAATGTGGTTGTATTTGCAGCGATTCCTATGCAAGGTTGTGATGATCAAAGAACACAATACAAGTGGGATTTAGGTGACGGTGAAGTATCAACCCAAAGAAAGTTCGAGCATGTGTATAGTGAAGTTGGCATTTATCCTGTTAGATTAAATGTGAAAATAGGTGACTTCGTATTACAAAGAGATTTCATCGTTAATATTAAAGAAATTGTAGTTGATTGTTCAATTGAACCAGATAATACCGTTCCACCAACTGCCTATTTCAATTTTGAAGTTAACGGTGCTGTTGTGAATTTTCATGACAATAACTCAACTGATGCACACCCATGTGATGAATCATTAACTTATAGTTGGGCGTTTGGTGATGGTACATCCTCTATTACAGATACAGCTGAAATTTCACATACGTATTCAGTCAATTCAAATTACTCAGTGCTAGTAATAGTTGAAAATGCACAGGGGTTAAGAAACTCATTTATTATGACTGTGCCAATTACAGATGTTTGTGATAATTTACAACATGAAGATTATTTATATCCAGTACCGTCAAGTTGTATTACTCCACCAGAACCTTATGTGATTAATATAAACCCAATAATCGCTAATTCAGATATGGTGACTTTCTCAATTAACATTCCAGAATTTGATAATGATCAATTAATCTACGAATGGGCAATTTCAGACGGATATTACTCAAGTGAGTCAATTTTTGAATATACATTCCCTCAAAAAGGAACGTATGTTATTTATGCCACTGTATATGGTCCACAGGGATTTGAATTACAACTAGAAACAACTTACGAAGTTCAAACAACGTATTGTGAGTATGCACCTATTGCTCAAATTCCTGCTCCATCAATCGAGTCGCTTTCTATTGTAGGTAAGGTGGTCACGGTGACAGCCAATAATCATGCTTCAAGTTGTCACACTGGCGAATATATGTTGTTTCAATTTAGTGATGGAACTTTAAATGTTGTCAGTACGGTTGAAAACTTTCAAGCAAGTACAACTCATACTTTTGAAGATTATGGTCAATACTGGCTCACTATCAGTAATCTTCACGGCGAAACCTATATACCAATTATTATTGAAGAACCAATAGGATGTTTTGAGTCTTATAACTCACAATTTACAGTGGCCATGTTGAGTGAAAAAACCTTTATATTCGATGCATCAAAAGCGAATCAATGCCTTACAAATTACTCGTGGGACTTTGGTGATGGTAATACATTACAAACCACAGATTCAGTGGTTGAATATCAATATGATCAGTTAGGTCAATATGTAGTGACATTATCAATAAATGATGAAGGTGGTTTTGCGGCAAAGGTTATTGCAGGCTCACAAGCACCAGAAAAAATTATGACAATGACTTACCGTTACGTACTAAATAATTCCATTTTGGATATTTATGCATACTCAAATTATCAAGCGATAGAAAGTTTATTACCTAAAACATATCCAATAGAAATTTCACCTGTTGAAGACCTTGTATTCGATTGGACAATTGATGGACAGTCAATCGATGCAACAGAAACCGTACAGGACCCTGCTGGAGAAGTTGTTCCATATCCTATACACAGAGATCCAGTAATATTAATCCCTTCTTACAATGAACACGAGTATCAATATTTTTGGAATTTTGGTGATACTACCTTTACACAATCCTACCCAGGCAGTGCGTATGGTGATGCACAAACCCATGAATATGATATTGCAGGTGTCTATCCAATAAGTTTTACTGCAGTGGATTATTTAGGTGAATCGATTACAGTAAACATGGATCTGATTGTGGAACAGGCTAATAAAATATTGGCCAACTTAAATGTAACTGTAAATGGCCCTCAGGTATTTTTAAGCGCTGATACTTCGTTTAACTTTCAGCCATTAATTGCCATTCCACTAATATATACATGGGACTTTGGTGACGGAACGGTTTATTCAACCGATACAATTGATCATGCCCAACATGTATATTCAGCATTAGGTAATTATGCAATTCACTTAACTATTAGAAGTGAAGACAACTCATTAACACGAACAGTATCAACACCGGTTAGTATTGTTGAATTATATGTGCCATATATTTATGTGCATTAATAATTAATTGTTTTGCCACCTTGTGTTAATCGGCGCGGTGGCAAAATTTTATTATTATAATCCTTTGAAAATTTATCCCTTCTTAAACACTTTGTAACTCCATCCAAAAAAACGCTCTGCATTCAAAACTTATCTGTTTAATCCTCTGTGTGTCCTTCTAATATTTGGTTATTTTGTTGTTTTGTTGTTTTGTTGTTTTTTTGAATATTAATATTATGTTTTTTTGGGCTTTGCTGTTGATAATCTATCACGGAGTCACTTGGCCGATTAAGAGTGTCCCTTTATTTCAATCTTATCATTCGGTATAAAGTTAATATTTCACCCTAATTAATTTTCTTGTGTGGCTTATTAGTTTTTTATCTACCACGGCTTAGGCTTGGACTTAAAATAACACTTACATGACATTATTATTCTGTCATAATACCTCTAGATAATAGGCTGTTAATACATGTGTAAAAACCGAATACATGCATTAATTATCGTTACTGATTCGAAGATGAATATATGGGAAATTTATTCACTAAATGTGAATAGGTATGATAAAAATCAAAAGTTAAATAAATTATAATCTGAAATATCTAACTATATTCAGATTAGGTTTTAATAAATTTAGGATACATTTCACCATAGATTTTATAGTCATAAAAATATTAATAATTAACTTTGTAAAATAATATCTGCCCACTTTATTAAGTTGGGGATTGACGATTCAAACAAATTTCATGATTTATATAGGAAAACAATATGAAAAATAAAACAAGAATACTGGGATTAATCGCTATTATTCCTTTAATTCTGTCAAGTTGTGAACTTACAGAAGAAGATGAAGCAAAACTTAATGATGCACAGGTTGATCTCGAGCAGTTGGCGGACCAAATAATCATCACTTATCCAGCAAATAATTCGTTAGTTACAGACTCTATTATTATAGTAAGAGCTGATATTCCAGCTGCGGCTGAGGCACAAGAAATTGTTTTGTACGTAGATGGTATTGAAGTAGCGAAAGACACAGATGGAGCGCCATGGGAAATTTCTTGGCCAGCTTATTATTGGGCTGATGGCGGAGCTCATACGTTACTTCTAAAAACTATAACGGGAGGGGGGAACGAGGTTCGAAATAACCAGCAGTTTCAAGTAAATGTTGATATTTTGGCAAATAATCTTCTGCAATTTAAATCAGGTATAGATGGGTTAGTGGTTCAAGGAGAAAATTCTCTTCTTGTTGAGTTTAATGAATTTCCTGGGGCCACAAAATACGAATTAAAAAGCTCTGATAGCGACACTTTATATACTATAGACGATCAATCAATGGGTGCTGAACTCACAGATTTAGAAGTAGGTGAACATGAGTTAAGTTATCGAGCAATCTTAGAGTATTCCGAATTAACTACATTGGAAGGTCCGTGGAGTTATCCAGTATCATTTGAAGTATCTGGCCCAGACTTACCCGTTTTGAATTCTCCTGAGATTTTAGTTACTGAACTTGGATATGACTTGTTATTGTCATGGGAAGATTTAGGGGAAGGTAATGCATATAAAATTCAATTAGATAGCCTTGATGATAATAGTATTTCTGCTATTTACAACGACATTTCTAATAGCGAGTTATTAATTTCAGGCCTTCAAATGGGTGAATACCAATGGATTTTAACTAGGTCAAATCCTGCTGGGCATGAATCTATACCATCAGAAGCTGAATTAATAAAGGTCGGTGTATTTACAAAATATTTTGGTGGATCTAAAGATGATCGAGCTAAACAAATTATTCATTCAAGGGATGGTGGATTTATTATATTGGCGAAAACAAAATCTTCTGAAGTGTCTGATATCGTGGATTCTCAAGGTGATGACTGGATAATAAAACTTAATAATCAAGGTGATATTGAATGGGATTATGTGTCTAACGCAAGTGGTAGAGACAGATTAAATGACATAGTTGAGCTTGAGGATGGCTCAATTGTGCTTGTAGGCAGTGACTGGGATTCAAAAAAAGCGCTGGCTATCAAGCTCGATAATCATGGTGTAATGTTATGGGAAATTGTATATCGCCCAGAAGGTATTTCAATGCGATATGATTTTAACGATATAGTTGAATTTAATAACACTCTTTATGTCTCGAGTCGGGAGTGGGGGCCCTCAACTATTATTAATTATTATTTACATGCTATTTCTCAAAGTGATGGATCTGTGTCAACGCCTATTAACATACCCAGTATTGAAGGGTTAGTTTTAGATTCTGCCCCAATATTATTAAAAACAAGTTCGGGAAATCTTTTATTATCTGGATACGCCGAGCCTGAAATTAACCCTGACTTTAGTAATAGAGGTGCATACATTCAGGTGCTTGATGCAAGTTTAAATCAAATTACGGTTTGGAGTGGTCTAAAAAGCCGTACTCACGGTAATGTCGGTGATGTCATTGAATTATCTAATAGTAATTTTGCTGTAATTGGTCAAGGAGTTGATGGTGGTGAGCCAAATATTGCTGTCATAAATAATAATGGAGTACACCATAGAAACTTTGATTTTGAGTACGGGAAGGAGTTTTACAATACTCGACAGACTATCGTTGCAGGTGATAACGGTAAAATATATGGGTTGTTTAAAGACAGTTACGTATATTCAAGCCCGAGTCCATTAACATTTATGACAATTAACTCAAATGTAAGCTTAGAATCGCAGTCGTATTTATTGGACTATAAAGATTATGTGTATGCAGTTGGATTACTTAGAAATAAAGATGATTCATTCATTCTTTTAATAGACGAAGCTCAAAATGGAAGTAGTAATTACGACATTGTAGTAGTTAAATCGTTAATGCAATAATGCTCATTTAAATAAGTAAGTAAGTATTATTTTTATATCGTTAGATATACCTTATTGCAACTTCTTTTGTGCTGAATAGCGCATAAGAAGCTGCTGGTTTGCAAATATAAGTTGTCAGATAAAATATCCATATTAATAGTCCGTTAATCATGAATCCGACCACCGACGGGGTCAGGTCCACCATCGGACATTTCACATACATTTACCCAATCAAGACACTAAACTTAGATACACATACAAATTCATTTCTAGACACTCATTCAAATATTGTTAGACTCGAATAAAATTTCTTTATCGATGGAATAACATGAAAACTATATTTACTTTAACTCTATTAATATTTTCTTTTTCATTAAAAGCAGAATTTTCTTCTGTGCATTGCCCTCTTGGATGTCCATAAATTTTAGAATATCATTTAATAGTCCATACCCATATTTATACTTTAAGTGCAGACTCTTATTCAAAATTAGCTACGTGGGTAGCTTATGAGGTAAACCCAAACAACTTTGGATCATCAAGAAACATGGACTGGAAAAACAACCCAAGTATTGATAATGGCTATGTTTTAGAGCCAGAAGACTATGAAGGAGCTTATGAAGCATTCAATGTCGATATAGCACGCTTTGCTCCTTTAGCCACATTTTCCGGCTCTACCTTTTGGTATGAGGCAAATTATATGTCGAATATATCCCCTTTTAACAGCAAACTATATAGGGGGGCATGGAAACAACTGGAACAAGCTGTAAGAGATGCCTCATCAATTGAACATCCACTTTATGTTCTTACAGGACCAGCAGAATTTCACGTAAAATCTAGAAAGCTACCTAATGCGGAAAGCCCCATTTACTTCCTAAATCGTATTATAAAATTGTTTATGATTTAAATGGTGAAGCAATAACTTTTCATATGGAAGAAGGTGTTACAACTAATTACTGCGACAGCGTAATAAATAAAGGTGCTGATTATTCGATTATTAGTAGCTCACTTAAAAATTCGGAGTCAATGAAATCGAGATTAGGTTGTTGAGGATATAAATTAGTACCAACATACCAAAAAGGAAACCCACTTTAGCCAATAGCAAGTCGCTTGTTTCACAATACTTTGAACAAGTGACGCGCTTAGCCCTCCTCCCACATAAACAGTAAACAAGACAGTAAAGGAATATTACTCTCGTCATCGATAATTGCTCGGCTTTGGCATCCTGCGTCGCTCTACCTATTACATCCATGTAGCGATAAATATCGAGCCTACAGCCAGTCACTCCCCCCCTATACCCCAAGCAAAAATAAGAGTAATTTACTCTACATACTATTACCTAATCAGGATAAACAGATGAAATACAACAAACTTGGCAGATCCGACCTTGAAGTCAGCGCTATTGGTCTTGGCACCATGACTTGGGGTTGGCAAAATACTCAAGACGAAGGGTTTGAGCAAATGGATTATGCGCTTGAACAAGGGGTTAACTTTTTTGATACCGCTGAAATGTATGCCATTCCGCCTTCGCCTGAACGTTTTGGTACTACCGAAACTATTATCGGTAATTGGTTTAAAAACCGTAATAATCGACAGCAAGTGATTTTGGCTTCTAAAATCTCTGGCCCTGGTTTGCCTTGGCTTCGTGAGGGCAAACATCAAATCAATGAGAAATACTTAGATATTGCACTACAGGACAGCCTTAAACGCTTAAAAACCGATTATATTGATGTCTATCAATTACATTGGCCTAACCGTGGTTCTTATCATTTTGGCCAAACCTGGGGTTTTGATCCTAAGTTTGATGTGCAAAAAGAAAAAGCGCATTTTATTGAAGTATTACATTGGATGGCGCGTAAAATTAAACAAGGCAAAATTCGTCATTTTGCGCTTTCAAATGAAACCGCTTGGGGGTTAATGCAATGGCTAACCTTAAGTGAAATTAATGAGTTACCCAGAGCGGTGAGTATTCAAAATGAATATTCTTTATTAAACCGACATTTTGATACCGATTTAGCTGAAATTGCTTACGCTGAAGATTGTGGATTATTAGCTTGGTCACCTCTTGCGCGTGGCATATTAAGTGGCAAGTATCTAAATGGTGCTAAACCTGAAGGCAAACGCCTCACTATGGAAACCAGAGCGGAACATCGACAAGGTCAGTCAGTTGATGACGCTACTAGCACTTATATTAAAATAGCAAAACAACATGGGTTAGATCCTTGCCAAATGGCATTGGCGTTTGTGAATCAAAAACCGTTTGTAACTTCTAATTTAATTGGTGCAACCAACATGGCTGATTTAAAAAGTAATATTAAATCGATAGATATTAATTTAAGCCAAGAAGTATTGGATGAGATTAATGTTGTATTTCGTAAGTATCCTGCGGTTTTTTGATTAGTTTTTTATTTGAAAAAATCATAACTGGGGGGGCGCCTCCCCCAAACACCATTTGGATAATTCTGGACGCGCCCCTAGTGTCAATTAAATTTTGAGATTGGATATTTATATTTTATAAAACCCATTTACTCTTGATAATATTAATAGGAAACATGTCCTTAGAAATCATTTGATTTGAGGTGACCTTCCATACATAAGTATTATTATCTAAAGCTTTAACCTCAATACCTCCGGAATCTAGTTTAAATTGAACACTTTTAATATTTGGGGATGTTTTAATTGTATATTGCTCAGTTATTTTTTCTAAGTTGGTATTTGATATATCAAATTGGAAACTGTGAGTGCGTGTGTTTTTATTATTATATTCCATAATACGTGTATAATTAATTTTTTCTAATTCAGTAATATTACCGTAACTATCTAAAGTTATTGTTCCTTTAAAGGTGCTGGTTGATTGTCCTTCTATGTGAGCAACAGTTCCGGTTATTGTTCCTGAAATTGACATGCTATTAGTATTTTTACAATTATCGTATTTAACATCTGCTTTTCCAAATTCTCCATCCTCACCATTTGAATTGAAGTTATAACTTTCTAGAATAAAAGTTTTTGTACCCGATAGTTTACAGTCAAATGTAAGTGAAGCTTGATCAGTTTGAGAATGGTCGTACATTAACGATCCGAATTGAGAGCTTGCTAGATAAAATGCATGAATAGAGTTATTGATTATATCTATACTGTTATCGGTTGTGATGTGTTTTTTAATCTTGGGAGTATCAGCATTTTTTTTCTGATCATTAGTTGTAATATTTTGACAGCTTGTAAGTAATACAAGCCCTAGAATGATGCAGAGTTTCATAATATTCATTTAAAATTAATCCTGTGAAATAATAAAATAAGAATATTACTATGTAATTCGAGAAACTATAATAACTCTCTTATAATTCTATTAATTTTTCTCATTTATAATTAAAAATACTGATTTAAATTCATATAAGAATAGGGGCGTACATATAACCTAACGACACACCTACAGCAACCAACCACCGACTGCAAACCTCTCTTCTTATACCCTCCATACAGTTACCTAATCAGGATAAAATCATGCAATACAACCCAGTTATAAAACATAGGTCAGAACCGATCTTGAAGTCAATACATGATAAGACATCAAAAATGGACACCCTGTTTTAACATCATTGAAGTCACTATCCAACGACATGCAAAGTCTGCGGGTTAACAGAATAGTTGTCGCAACAAATTACGACCTACAGAATTGACACCATGAAGGGTGACCTACGATTTAACCAATCCGAGACTCAAGCCTAGTATCTTGACATGACACCAAAATCAACCCACTGACTAAAATATCAACAGATCCTAAAATTACTCTCGGTATAAATATCGAGCCTACAATTTTCACCCACTGACTACATTGCGTCGAACCAAACCAAAACCTATCCAGTTCCATCCCAATACAACAAATCCAACTGATCATGATTAATATTGTTGTATCCCCATTTAAATAAAGTCTCTAATATTGGCAACAAACTCTCACCACGTGCTGTTAATGTGTATTTCACGGTAATCACATTTCCAACAATTTCATGCCTGTCGACTAAACTATTTCTCTCTAATTTTTTAAGTTCTTGCGCCAATACTTTTTTACTAATGGGATTAAGCGCTCGATGTATTTGACCAAATAAATGTGGACCACCCGCTAAACAATGGATCAACATCGGCGCCCACTTACTGTTTAATAACAACAATGTTGCCACCGCAGGGCAGGGGTATTTTAAATCTATATTTAAGTTCGAGTTCGAGTCCGATTTACAGTTCTGAGTCATATTTATCCGTATTATTTTCTAAAGTGGTAACCAAAAGGTAACTAATTGTGTGAATGATTTTATCTGTTTATGCTGGTCTAACTTTAACAAATTGAACTGACAATATGAATTATCAAATTATAAAAATCCCTATTTTACCTTTATCCATGGTGAATGCATTTATTATTAAATATACAGGTGGCTGTATTTTAGTAGACTCAGGCGTACCAAATACAGAACACAAAGTTGAAAAAACTTTAATTCAACATCAACTAACTTTCACTGATATCCAATACATTATAATCACCCATGCGCATATTGATCATGCTGGGAATGCTAAAAAACTTCAAGAGCTCAGTTATTCTAAAAAAAGTGGTGCTAAAATCATCGCACACGAAGGTGACCTTCCTTATTATCAAGGTAAAAAGGAAATGACTTTTTGCGCCACCAGTTGGTTTGCTAAATTGTTTTTTAAAACGGGTATTGTCAGTAAACATTATCCAAGGTTTACCCCAGACATTCTTTTAAAAGGCGATCAAAGTTTTCATATTCCTAACTTAGATATCAAGGTAATTCCTACAATAGGACATACACAGGGTTCGATATCAGTGTTAGTTGATTCAAATAAAGTGATAGCAGGGGATTTAGTGGCGTCGGGTATTTTGATAGGGGGGATTATGTTTAATAATAAACCTAAACGCCCACCTTTTGAAGAGAATCCGCAGATGGTGAGTCAACAGTTAAAAAACTTAATAAGTCGTGGTTGTGAGCAGTTTTATTTAGGACACGGCGGGCCGTTAAATGATAAACAGGTGAATAATCATATTAGAAATTTGGATAAGTTGGATAAGTTAGATAAGTTAGATAAGTTAGATAATTTAGATAATTTAGATAATTAAAATTGTTCGTGAGTTTTTTTGGAATGGGTATTTATTTTTTATATATACTTTAATTAGTGTTTTTAACATCGTATTGTTCGAACCATTATTTAACTATCAATGGCTCGAACCCTTAGATTTTTAACACATTCAAATGATTTTGAATGTGGTTTTAATTACTGCATGTAATTAATTTGTAATTGTAATGAATTCATATCCACATCTACAAAATTACCAACATCCGCTGTTTTTAGCATAAATTTAGCAATTTTATCACCGCTCATTACCGTTGTTATATAAGCCAAACCCTCTGCATTAAAAGGGGTAACAACACCGGGTCCATCTACAATTAAACCGTCTGTTAACACAATGTCATTTACAGAGTTAGCATTACCAGCATTAATAACATCACCTTGATTACCTTCTAATAATACACTGCCAGTATTAAACAGGGTACTTGAAACCAAACTAACACTTTGGATTTGTGCATCATTTGGTAAAACAGAAAGATCGACTGCAAATAAAATACGATTGGCTTCTTCATTTAAAGGGTCCCCATTTTCAAATAACAATGCAAAATCATTTGTGGCAGTATTCGTAACGATGATACTTCCACCGCCCTGAATACTTATGGTACCTGCATAATCATTTTTGCGTAACAACGAAACTGAATTTGCAATGTTGCTGGTTAAGTCGCCACCGGCTTCTAATTTAATTATAAAATTAGCTGTGTTTGGATCATTAGTAACTACAGTAATCGTTGCAAATACCTGAGGGTCTCCGATGTTACCTGTGTAATTAACACTGAATTGTTTTCTGCTTCCAATTGCTATATTACTTGGAGTTACCGTACCAATTGTGAAACGTGGGCTGCCTGCAATGCTGACGTTATCTAAAGTTAATGTGTCTGCTACTCCTTCATTAGAAAGCATAATAACGCCGGCGCGTGATTCCTGTCCAAATCTCACATACGGTCCGTCATTAATTAATGTTCGTGGTACGCCATTTATTCTAGATTGAACTTTTATAATTGCTTGTGGCTCTTCAATGGTTAAAGTTGCGCTATATCCATTTTCGCCAATAAAAAATCGTACTTCTTGTGATGGGCTGAATAAACCGTTTTTATTTGCACGTAATACATAAAAAGGCGAAATAGAATTACGATTAATTAATACTCTTTGACTAACCGTGCCCGAGCCATTAGTTACTGCTGTAGCGCGCCATGCAAAACCGGCTGCACTTACCACATCAACATTCGCATTCGCTACTGGGTTACCTTGACTGTCATTCACTGTGATTTGAATCCACTCTGTACCAAAAGCACCTTGCCCGACACCTACAAAATCTGAAGATGCGTTATAATCAAAATTCCACCAGCTAAAATGACTGACTTGCCCCACGTATTCACCCGTCACAACATCCAATGTAGCCACACCATCTTCAGTCCAAACACCCGTTTGTTCATCTAAATGCCAAAGTGGTAACTCAAGGGGTGCAGTATCAGGATTTTCTACTTTAATTCGAATTTCAGCCGTTTGACCATCTGCAATACTTAATGGATTACCATCACTATCTGTTAACTCAACTGCCAATATACCAAATGATAGAATATCAACTACGTCACCAGATTGCGTTAAACCTTGGAAATCACCAGGGAATGTTTCAAAAAATGCATCACTAAATGGGTTTAATGCAGTGGCAGCAACAATTACTTCACCAGAAAAGATATTACCTTGATCATCAACAATTGTATTTGCACCGAAGTCTACAGAACCCACACCATTATTTGGTGAGAACTGGCCACCCAATGTTGCGTCCATTGTGAATGTCTCACCCATTGATAAATGCGTAATTGGCATATCATGTGTTTGTTGATCAACCGTTAATAACGGAACAAATTTAGTGAAAAAATCATCACTAGAAATCTCTACCACTACTTGCCCGACTTCTACAAATTCAGCGATAAATACACCGTTTACGTCTGTATTTACAACTGTATCACCTACTTTAACTTGAGCACCTAATAGCGGTATAAATGACACATTGCCATCTACATCTAGGTTATAACCCACTCGGCCTGTGACTGTCGCGAATTCAGTGGGTAAATTTAATTGAGCGGGGTTACCTGTTACATTAAATTCAAAAGTAGTAGAACCCGCACGTGATAAATCAGCATTAACTGTTAATAGATCTAAACGATATGTGCCAGGAGAGAATAAACCATTGATTGATTGGTTTAATCGAGCGTTTTGAGTACCTATTAACACTGAATCGGCTACTTCAATTAACTGACCGTTTAAATACCACATGTAAGTTAAATTGTTAAAATCGGCATCGTTAATATCAACATTAGCCTGCGCTGTAAATTGAGTATTTGAATCATAATCAAAAGAAACCGGCACAGAATCAACACCATCTATATTAATATCGATCACATCATTTGTATTAAGTACTAATGCTAGGCTTAGATCACCAAACCCTACTACACCAGTCAATGAATATGCACCTGTGGTTAATTCATCTTGAATAATTCTAACCGACTCAGTAATACCAAAAACCAAATGATTTTCTTGTCCATCAATTTCGTCATGAACGGTTACTATCAGCGTGTAATAACCTGATGCAAGTGCGTTATTTAAATCAGCTGTGAGTGTTACAAAACCAGCTTTTTCAGCACCCGTTAATAAATTGATAACAATATCATCACCCTGCGCATTTTTTAACAAAGCACTAATTATTGGTGTTTGTACTTCATTTATTGGCCATTCAATATCTAAATTAAACGAGCCATTACCTGCTAACAACTCTAAAGTAATTTGGCTTTGTGTTGTTTCACCAACATTTATTTGAATGTCATCAAAACCTTGGGCGATAATTACATCCGCTTCATTCTTAGCTAAAACAGTGATTGACCATTGTCCAAATCTTAGAAAGTCAATTTTGGCAGAGTTTGTACTTGTCACACTTACATCAAAATCTGCACCTTCTGGCCCTACACCAGAAATGTCGTACGAACTTGCATTTATACTAATTGCAGGCTGGAGCATACGTGATAATTTACTTCCTTTTGTATCAAATGAAATACTTAATATACCTGTCTCATTATTATCCACCACGTCGTTATCAGAATTTTGACATGAAACTATCGACAACATGACCAATAACATGACACTCACTCGTAACATCCAAGCCAAACTTTTTTTAAAATGCATTTATTCATACCTTTGGTTAATTATTAAATATTGAATCACAGCCATTTTGGTTGTTTAAAATTCAACTTTAATATTTAAGTACAAATTTATGCTTTCACCATATCAATATGAGTCCATTTTAGTATCACCTCAGGTCCACTAATATTTAATTGAAAAAATCAAATAAACAAACCACAAAGTTAATTGTAATATACAACTTATTTGTTAGAATAATGACCGGATCAAAACTACTTACTTTAAAAGGGAATAAAATGTTTAATGATGGTCGTGTGCAAATAAATCCGCAGACATTAAAGCAACTGAGAAGAGAAAACTGCTTAAGCCAAGAAAAATTAGCACAGCTATGTAGTCAATCAAAAATAGCGGTATCCATCTCTACAATTAAAAGAGCCGAAACAGGAAAATACATTTTATATCGATCAGCATCTAATCTTGCACAAATCTTTAAAATATCAACCTCACAACTTATTATTAACTCTATTACGGAAGTAGAAGCAGTTTAAAACTTAAAAATAAATATTTTAAGGACACCCCTCCAACCCCCCCCTCTATTTTATCCATATCACTTTTAAACCTATATAAGCTTTATATCCTTCATATTTCAACAATAAATTAGACAATCAAAATACGACTTAACTGCTACTATCAATATTCAGTAATACTACAATAGATAAACTATATACGTTTTAACTTTAAAAAAACCAGGCTAGATTTACGTTTAATTTCATTACAAACAAGATATAAAAAGAATAAGACAGCTATATATCCATAAAATCAATACAACCACACTAATATCTAACTTTGTTAATTCGAACACCTCTTTAAAATTAACATATAATAAATAAATGACATACAAAAAAACAACATTAGTTATTGGAACAAAAACTGATAATTATTGGTATTAAAATATTAACAATAAGTTAAAAGGGGTTTAAGTGTTAATATTTAATATTTCCTTGTTATCACTTCCAATAAAATATTTTTTAGTCACCTCAAAACAAAAGGGATCAAAATGATATTTTGATAAGTAGATGATTTATCAAATCAAATAAAATTTGAGTCGTAAAAATATATCATTTTAGAAACAACTTTAAAAATCTGTTAACCAACTAGATGTAAGACCTTTAACAAGGTATTACATCAAGTATTCTAGGTTTTTTATTTTTGAAATAGTTAGTAGTAGTTATTTTTTAATTGATCTAACAATTCTTGGTATCGACCACTATCTCTTAATTGTTGCATTGATTTATTAAATATAAGCAATAATTCTTCAGGATTATTTTTACCATTTCGGCTAATGGCAAGATGACCTGTTACATCTTTTAACACCTTACCCGAAACCATAAAATTCTTATCAAAACTCTCATTGGTTATTTCTTGGGCAAGGGTATAAGCCGTAGTTTGAGATATTACAAATAATTCAACCCTATTGATTAGTAATTTTTTCATACTGCCTTTATCATCCGGTGCTTTTTGTCCTGTGATATCACCTTTATTGATGGCGGCCATTAAATCATCAGGATAGGTAAAACCTGATGTATAACCAATCGAGCGACCACTAAGGTCTGCAATTGTATTCCAATTAATTATGTCGGTTTTTTTGGATTGTACCAATACTAATGGATCGTTACTCACTGGATCACTCATTAAAAAATCTTTTTGTCTTTCTTCATTTAAAAACCAAAAAGAACTTGCGTCATATTCACCATTTTTGGCAGTTTCATACGCTCGACGCCAAGGTAAATATATAAAATCAACCTTGATATCATTTAAAGCAAAAGCCTCAGTAATGACCTGATTTACAAAACCACCATTATTAAGATTGGCTCCTGTAAACGGTGCATACTCACCTGTAGAAACAGTAATTTGTGTTTGAGCTTGTAGTGAAAAAGAAGCAACCAATAAACCGAAAATAAGAAAGATATGTTTCATAATTTTGCCTTTAGTCAACAATAATAAAAACCTAATATATTAAATTTATCCGATGAAAAATCAGGGTGGCATTTATTAAAAGTGAAAAATATTAATTTCCAACATTAGTTACTATCCACTTTTCTAAATTCAACCATCAATTATATTTCAACAGATAACGTTATATAACAATGTAGCTTTAAAAATAGAGAAACATGTAAAATTTTGTCCCCATATAATTTCCGTATGTAAATATATAATCGCTGGTAAGATTCTTAATCTACATCATAGGGCTCACAAGTCTGGCCTTGTTCATTGAAATCCTATAATGATTCCCATTTTTTTTCGTTAACAAAATTAGACGCTGGATCTCCAACAATAAAACTGTTGAAGATGACGAACAAAAACATTAAACCTTAAAATCTGCATTACTATTACAAATTTAATTTTTTCCTTATATATTCACTCGTAAGATTTTTAACCACGTCATAGGGTTCTTTGGTTTGGCCTGGTTCGTTGAAACCCAAAATCCCCCCATTTTTTTCGTTACTTTTACAAATCAAAATCAACTTTACAAATTGAATTTTTTCTTTATATAATCACTTGTAAGATTCTTAACCACGTCATAGGGTTCACAGATTTGGCCTTGTTCCTTGAAATCTAATATTGAGACCCATTTTTTTAATAACTTTTACTAACCAAAGCAAAATTCACAAATTAAACTTTTTATTGATGTAATCACTCGTAAGATTCTTAACCACGTCATAGGGTTCACAGGTTTGGCCTGGTTCGTTGAAATTTATCGGTCCTATTTTTTTAGCTAATGCCAAAGCTGGTGTATGTAGATTGATATTTCGATGCCCTATACCTTGTATTGCGCTACCCATTGCCAATAAAAGTTGTTTGTTAGCATTATTGTATGTTTCCTCAATTGTTTTAATATGGCTAAAAAAATATTCGTCGTTGGGTGTATTTTTCTTTTTAGATTTTGATAATTCGTATAATAATCCATAACCACAACGTTGCCTGATATTATTTTCGCTTACTGTCCACAACGCGATTAACTGTTGGACTATTTTTGATTTGGCTAAGGTTGCATCACAAGATGAAAATACATGCGCAAGATACCCTGCTTCTAACTGTTCAACTTGCTTTTGTGCTTGTTCGATTGTGATTGTTTTTGGGTCGTCAATTAATAACGAAATAACTTTGGCATCATAATATTTAGATTCCCATAGTTGTTTAGCAAGTTGTGCATCACGACCAATTTGTTTTGCAATTTTTCGTAATACTGTCAGACCAATACCAAAACTTAACAAAGTAGTATTCGTTAATTTATTCCAATGTGTAATACCACGTTCATTTTTATTTGATTTAAGTAAATCAATAACCTGTTGTGTATTCATAATATTCACCGGCTAAATTTATAGAGTATTTTACAGTTACCGTTTACAGTTACCATAGGTATTATGCTGTATTTTAGTCGATTTTACTGGACTTGTTAAAACTGTTTTTTGTTTTAAAAAACTCTCACAAATGAAACCCTAACAAGTGACATGCACTTTTTAAAGTAAGCTAAAAAGTAACAAAAAACAATAGTTTAGTGATTGAGTTTAAAAGATCTGAAAAAAATTTTAAGTCAAAAATACTGCGATCTAAAAGTACTCAGATCATCAAGAAATCACCTCAGGTTTTGTGATTTTACAAACTAATTTATCTTTTATAATGTTGAATTTATTTTTACCCTGTGAGTTTATTTATTCCATCAGTATTATTGATATTTTAATTTTAAAAATCCAAAATTAGAATTATCAACTGAAATTAAAATCCCACCATCATTGGTTAATACAAGATCTTCCCCTGCCCAATCTTGTTGTTGGTTTTTATCCCCATACAAACCCTGCCAAAGCAACTCACCTTCAGAGCTATATTTGATTAATGATACTAACCAAAGTCCTGAATCACCATACTGATGACCTTTGCCTTCGTAGTTATATTCATCGCCTGTTCCTGCAATCACAAACCAACTGCCATCAGCTGCTGCTTGTACACCCCAAGCTTCATCATGAATATATTCACTGTCGTACCCTCGAGGTTGACCTGTATATTCAGTCCATATTTCATTGCCTGCAAAATCCAATGCAGTACTTTGTAAATCCCAATTATTACTGATTGGTGATTGATTAGTATGCCCTGCTAATAACATATTCCCATTTTCGTTTATATCAAAGCCCCAAAATAGATCCTCTGTATAACTTTTCCCAAAAACAAAATCACCATCAAAATTTAATTTAATTAGGTCATAATCTTCAGTACCCAATACAGGGTGCGAGGCAATCATATATCCATCGTCGATCATTTTTATGCGATAGGCTGTACTTATATATTGGCTTAAATCGATTGACCTTATTATTTCACCGTCCATAGTTAGAAACATAACAAAACCGGTGCCTTCATTATAAAATGTGCCCTCGCCAATACCATTTTTATATCCAGCCGCAACAATTATGTTATTTTTTCCAAGCACAATTGACTCAAAACTGCTTTCTAATCCAAGGTCCCATATTTTTGGCCAACCAGGTAATGCTTTACCCGATTTGGCATCAATTTTAATTAATGCCGCTTTCGCATCCAAACTTCCGCTTATCAAATAATAGTCTTCATTTATTTGCACTAAAGAATTACCTAAATTAAAACCTGATTCTCCATATTCATATTTCCATAATAATTCGCCATTTAAATCTATTTTGATCACTAAAATTTTGGCAGACAGATCTTCTACAAACCCTGTTTCACCTATCATTAAATACCCATCATCAAGAGTTTGCATAACATAATGCGCATGACTTTCTTGTTGAGAGCCTGTATATGTTTTAAACCATTGAATATCAGGTTGATTAACATCAAGCGCTTTTAATTCATTTTCAGAATAATTAACAATATATTCTTTTGAATTGTCACAAGCTAAAAAGCTAGAGACTATTATCAATAAAATAAGATTTAGATTCATGATTCACCAAAAAAAAGAAGAAAAGTAATAAAACAGACAGTCTAATAAAAATAACAACTATTACAATCCAATTTAAATATTTGTTATTTAATAACCAACTATCAAAAGTAACACCCACATTTAGTTATTATCAATTGATCCACCCCCACTTTTAACTTCACAGCAGTTTGTATTACAAAATAAATACTAAGGCATCAAACACAAAAGAGTTCATATTGGATTTAATCAATATCCCATTAAAATAACACTTTGATTTCTTGGGTTTGAAAAGTTATTTTTTCAAACATTGTTTTATCAAAATTAACGGCTTTTTATTTAAGCGGGTTTGTAAAAATTACAAACTACATTTTTTACAAAAATAGCCAATTGTATTAAACCTCTTTTAATTAACTGTGCACCTAATTACCGTTTTAATGAAAAAACCATTCGATTTCACTCGTAAATTAGATATTATTGGGTATAAATTATCCTAAGTGTAATACTGGTTTCATCTACTTTGCACTCAAGATATTCCATTATTGTTAAGAGGCCTCTATGAAAAACGTCATTACTTTTCCTTTTTTACTGTTTAGCTTGCTGTTTACTGTGTTGTTTGTCAGTGCTTGCAACGCCCCAGATAACAATAAAGCGGAAGCTTCGTTCACTGTACAGGGGGAGTTTAAAGAAGGACAAACTGTGGTAATGGACGTAGATATTACCGACAACGACGGTTTAACTGATGCCCAGTTTGTGTATGCTTGGTTTCAAGACAACGTATTAATTGCAAATAATTCTAGTGAAACTCTGAGTCTTACTTACGCACAAATAGGCTCGATTATTACCTTTAACGTCAGTTTTGAAGACGATCTCGGTAATAATGAAACTCTCACAACTGAGCCCTACACGGTAGTAGAAAGAGACAATATTATAAGCAGTGCCACTTTTGATGTGGTGGGTGAGTTTAAAGAAGAACAATCGGTGGTGATGAGTGCCAATATTAGCGACAACGACGGGGTTGATAATGCTCAGTTTTTGTATGCCTGGTATCAAGACGGCACATTAATTAACAATAATACAACCGACACACTGAATTTAACTTACGCACAAATAGGCGCATCCATTACTTTTAAAGTAAGTTTTACAGATGACCGCGGTAATGATGAGTCGGTAACCAGCCAGCCTTTCACAGTAGTAGAAAGAGACAACAATATCAGCGACGCCACCTTTGATGTAGTAGGGTTGTTTCAAGAAACCCAAACTGTCTCCATTACAGCTAATATTATAGACAGTGACGGTTTTACTAATGCCACGTTCACTTACGCTTGGTACGTAAATGATCAGTTGGTAAACCAAAATAGTGGTAATACGTTTACCTTTGACGACACTCACATCGGCCAAATTGTGTATTTTACCCTAACCTTTAACGACGATCGTGGTAATAATGAAACTATTACTAGCGACAACTACAACGTGGTGATTATGGATAATCGCCCAGCGCAAGTTGAATTTAATTTTAGCGCAGATTTTGAAGAGCAACAAACCGTTGTGGTGACCCCAAATGTGACAGATGCAGACGGCACAGACAACATCAGCTTTCAATACGCTTGGTATGCAGACTCACAGTTACTTGATAATGAAACCAGTAATCAAATCACTTTTACACCAGCGGATAACGGCAAAAGTATTTATTTTATTCTGAGTTTTACAGACGACCGAAACCATGTTGAGTCGGTTACAAGTGACACATTTATTGTGCAAAATAAAACAGAGTTAATTGCCTTTGCCTCTGACGCCTACGATTTATTTATTGGCCACTCAGCAAATACCAACGCAGATGATTGGGTTTGGTCTGGCGCTGTTAATCCCGTTAAGTTAAATGAAGTATCAGACAGTTATAAAGAGTTTTATTACCCACATGCTGCTACAGACAATAAAGGTAATATCATTGTGGTAATGCAATCTGAATATTACGAGGCCTTTGGTGGTGAATACGATGTGGTTTACAGTTATTCAAACGACAACGGTGTTACTTTTTCACCCGTTGATCTTCTGGATCAAAATGACATCACAAACTCTAATAGTGACGATCACATTAGAATTGCTACCGACAGTAATGGTTATTGGCTGGCCATTTGGGATACTCGAGAAGACTTAAACGGGTTAGGCGGTTCTGACGATGACATTGTGTATGCTATTTCAACCGATAATGGCCAGAGTTTTAGTACTCCACAATCCATTGCTGATTTGCAGTTTAGTGACTCAGTTAATGACCGTATGGCAGACATCAGCATGACTAAAAATATCTGGACAGCCGTTTGGACTACCCGCAATGACCTAACACAACAAATGAATAACGACGAAGACATTGCCTATAGTTACACAGAGAATAAAGGTATAACTTGGAGTGACCCAGCCTATGTAAATGATTTTGCCACCTCAGACAGCACTACCGATTATTTCCCGCAGATCGCCATGAACAGCAGCGGATTTGCTGTCAGTGTTTGGGCCAGCTCTTATAATGCCGATAACTTAAATATTTACGCAGCCTCTTCACAAGATTTTGGTAAAACTTGGGCTCCTGCAATATTAATTAATCAATACGCTGCCACCGATGCTGCGAGCAACAATGACTATCCAAATGATGTAATGGTAAGTGAAGACAATATCGCCATTATTTCTTGGGACGGTGACAATCCACTTATGGGTGCCGACGAAGACGTGTATTACAGTGTTAGCACTAATTTAGGTATGTCGTGGAGTGTTGAAAAAGCCATGAACTTAAACGCAGACACTGATTCAGATGATCATCAATCGTTAACCATCACTCAAACCCCCGACGGAAAATGGATTGCTGTTTATAATAACTATACGTCCCAAAGCGCGTATTTGCGTAAAAGTGATGATTTAGAAACTTGGACTAATCCCGAGTTATTAAAAGATTCGGTTTATTATTACCCTTCTATATTGTTTCATTAGAATAAAGGAATTAAAGGGTTTTGTTATTCTATCTACTGCGGTGCGAATGACATGACCCATTTATTCAAATCATTCAACTTTTAAGAGTCATTCAATTTTATCAGCGAACTAAACAACAAGGAAAAAATAAAAATAATGAAAAAAATATTATGCCCACTTCCTAGTTATGGATTTGACCCCACTGAGGCCGCTATCCCTTGGTGGTTATTAACTCAAGCAGGTTTTGATATTACCTTTGCTACACCTAAAGGACAAAAAGCGGCCTGTGACATTAGAATGTTAAAAGGTCACAACTTAGGTGTATTGCGTTTTGTTTTACAGGCTAAAAAAGACGCCATCGAGGCCTATACGGTTATGCAAAACAGCGAATCATTTTGTAATCCACTTACATATGATGAAATCGACACAAAACAATACGATGCCATTTTGTTACCAGGTGGGCATGACAAGGGTATCAAACAATATTTAGAATCAAAGGTTTTACAGTCTGTTATTGTTGATTTTTTTAACAATAACAAACCCGTGGCGGCCATTTGTCATGCTGTTGTTTTGGTGGCAAGAAGTATCGATAAAAAAACAGATCAATCGGTTATTCATAATTATCAAACAACGGCGTTGTTAAACTCACAAGAGTTGCTTGCTTATAATCTAACTCGATTATGGTTAAAAGATTATTACCTTACTTACCCTGGTCTGACAGTGGAAGATGAAGTGAAATCAGTTTTATCCAATAAAGAACAGTTTTTGCAAGGGCCTGCACCTATGTTTCGAGACAACGCTAAAAAATTAAAAAGAGGATTTTTTGTTAAAGACCGAAACTATTTATCTGCAAGGTGGCCAGGTGATGTTTATAATTTCTCAATTGAGTTTATAAAAATGCTGCAAGAGCCAACTGTTTAAACAATTTTCCTGATCATTTTTCTGAAAAGTTACAAAGAGGATTTTTTGTTAAGGAGTGAAGTTACTTATCCGCAAGGTGGCCAGGTGATGTTTATAATTTCTTTTTAGAATTTATCAAACGGTGATCTTTTCTTATTAACCAAAAAACTGGCTGCCACAAGTGGATATCACTTTAGGTCATAGTCTACAATTTTGGTCATGTTTTAAAATTGGGTTGCAGTGATTGTAACTAGTTGAATTCAAACAATTATCAGCTTTGTCTTTTTATGACTCGAAATTGATGAAAGTCTACAGGAACTGAATCTTATCCACTGCAAATTCATAAGTAGTTTTTAGCTGCAACAACAATTTAAAACATAGCCGCTTACTTATTAGACTGGTTTTGGGTTTTGCAGGCTCAGAAATATAAAAAATCCAATGTTTTGAAACTATTAGTGCTTCAACAACATAGTTTTCATAAATAGCCATCACTATCGATACCTTATCTAAATGTTATCTATTAATGGGGACCAGTCGTTATTTGTATCTTATGTATACAAATTGATGCGTTAAGTAATAAACACATACTGTTTATTGTGATTTATTATACAGAATGTAAATTAAATATTGATTAATATAACATTAATATTAATTACCAATAGCCTAATCATATGAAATCTCTTTTTCTACCCATTATTGCTGTCAGTACATTACTCAGTGCTTGTAGTTCGTCGAACAAAGCTGAAACTCCTGAAACTGATACAACAACAATCACAGGGACACTTACCCATACAGGCACCATTACAAACACAGAAGCTGGGACTGTAACCAACACCGAGACAAATAGTGATACTGCAACGAACTCCACAACAAATACTGTAATAACAACAATCACCCTGACAGATACCGAAACAAACACCACAACTGAGACTCAGGTAGAAAATACAGCCCCACAAGCTTCATTTATTATCACAACCTCCTCTGAATTTGATGTAATTTTAGACGCCAGTGCTTCGTTTGATTTAGAAAGTGAAAACAACGAGCTGTCATTTGTTTGGTTTTTCTCAGATGGTACTCAATCATCGGGTGAAATTATAAACCACACATTTAGTGCTTATGGTAATCATACCGTTCAATTAACAGTGATCGATGCAAGTGTTTTAGTCTCCGAGATCATTACTCAAACCTACACAATAGTTGAACCCGCGCCTATACAAGCGGATTTTTCCTTGTTGCGTCAAAACACATTGGTGTTTTTAGATGCCAGCATCAGTACTGAACTGATGGATGGTAACTATGAATACCAATGGTTAATTGATGATATGGAAGTTGAAATTGGTAAAAACATAGATTACGACCTTAATCTACCCGGCGAATATAAAGTCACCTTAATATTAACTGACACTCAAACTCAGGAATCGTCAACTAAAGATTATAATCTTGTGATTCCAGAAGTTGTAAATGGCAGTGAATTTGATTGTAGTCAAGCAGAGTTATTGAGCTGTTTTGATTTTGAAAGTGACATAGATGTTAATGATTTTATTACGTTACCAGCAGACGAAAATTATCAAATTGATACAACCGATGGTTATAAAAGTAATCAATCGATGAAAATAAAAAACGTCAATCAACTAGGTAGTTCGTTATTTTCAATCGCTTCAGACTCAAATGACTTTTGGGCTCGTGTATTTGTAAAAAGCTCGGGTGACCGTAATGGTGTCGATTTCTCCGGCGATCAGCAGGGTTTTTCACGTAATCAGGCGGTGATTTTAAGCGCTAGTGAAAATGATGCAACGGTACGTATTAGTGATTCTCGTTGCCAATTGGTGATCAACCGCTCAGGTGGTTTGGGATACTATGATGATAATTTAACATTAACTTCAGGCATGTATGGTGAAGACGATCAAGTCTGTGTTGATAATAACTACGGCGCTCGTATGCAACCGCAAAAATGGTATTGTTTGGAAGTGCACTTTAATGGCGGCGAAAGTGAAGTACAGGTATTTTGGGACAATCAAAATGTTGAACAACTACACGTAACCGCTAACCGTACTTGGACTAACGCAGATAAAGCACCAGGTGGCCCACTATCTACCACATCAGAACAACCTTGGGGCGCTTATCAATTTGATACCTTTTCTTTTGGTTATCAAGCATTAGATACTCAGAGCCAAGACACTGATTTTTGGTTTGACAATGTTGCTACCAGCTTAACTAGAATAGGTTGCAGTGATGAATATGTGTCTCACACCCCTTTATCAGCATCAACAAAATTATCCGAACAAGACAATGGTTATCCTTATGGTTCAATAATAAACCACGATAGTTGCACAGGTAATAATTGTCCTGAAGCGGGTTTTGCAGCCTGGAAAGCATTACCGGCAAGTATGCGCCCGAGTATTAACGAACAATTATTTGCCCATGAACCGATGAATAAAATAACCACCGAAAATTTAACTGATCAAATTATTCAAATGTCTAAAGATGAATTTTTAGAGACTTATTTAGACGATTGGAAAGCAAGAGAATTACAAGTAGATGATTTATCAATGCCATTCTATTTTAAACGTTACGGTGATGCAGAATTTGGTGAACGTAGTTTATTTATTTCGATGCATGGTGGCGGCGCAACTTCAACAAGCGCTAATGATGGACAGTATGAGAATCAAAAAAATCTATACAACCTAACAATGAATAATTTGGAAGGGGTTTATCTGGCTCCGCGCGCCCCAACAGACGAATGGAATATGTGGTTTAAACCTAATATGGATGAGTTTTTTAATATCAT
>JALJPK010000054.1 GCA_022968985.1 Pseudomonadales bacterium
ATAATATTTAATTTTATCTTATTTTTAGTTTTGCTGAAAAATATATGTAGTAATGCGTCTGCTATTGCTGATAGTTGCTTTACTGATCTTAGTGGATACTAGTTTTTGTAAGTTATTGTTTATCTGAAGTGCGACTGAAGTTTGTCTAGGGTGCTAGGTACTGGTGATGTCTTCGTCTTCATCAATGATAAATGTGACCAGCGCTTTTCTAGTTAGATTTGATGAATCGGAAAAACTAAGTTTTTTGATGGTTTTGAGCTTTTAAGTACAAGGGTGCATTCTTATGTAGGTTTTAAGTTTAATGAATATTTATAAAACTATCTATACAGGACTCGATACCACAATAGGAAATTACATTTAGAATGTAATATCAATTTAAACCTATTAAATAAATCTCTTTTGTAATAACACAATAAGCAAGTAAATGTGGATAAAACGAATTTTTATCTTACGTTATCTTATGTTGGTTTTTTACTGAACCAGTTAAATAGGTTTATCTGCAGAATATTGATTAACAAGTTATTAATGTTTTGCCGATGTAAAATTGGTAAATAAATGTAATATCCGACTCTATTTTTTTGTATGAATAATTTTTATATGGAGCTTTAGTTGAGTATCTCCTATGATATCCAATTAATGATACTTCTGGATTTAATAGGTTAAAAAATGAAATTTCAAATAATAGGTCTAATTATTTTAATGACACTCAGTGCTTGTCAAAGTCAGTCTACAATCAAAGCTGAAAAATTAAATTATGATGTCATAATTTATGATCATTATGCAAATATGAAAACGATTAAACTGTATAATGAAAAACAACTGACTCCTGATGATATTGCAACTTTAAACGTTGGAATAATGCCTGATAATAAAAAACAAATAAATTCTAGAATTCATAAGATAATTAAATCGAAAGATACAATCATTACAGCAATGAAAAAAATTCAGTTAATAAATGGTAAAAAGCATATTAATGATGAAGGTGAATTTTCTGAATATTTTGACCAATTTTCAGTGTTAATACCAGCAGGTAATACAATAATAAGGTATGAATATTTTCGTAAATTAGCTGAACGAAATAGAACTAACCTTAATTTAGAAGCAGGCCATATTTATTATTTGATAATGGCGCAATATAATATAAAAGTGGTAGAAAAAGAGTTAGATTATGTGGACGGTTATTTAACTCATTCAACGGTGCGTTCTTTTTTATATGATAGAACGACAGATAAATTAATACAGTTTGATAAGTCTAAAGTGAAAGCAGGCAAATATTTATTAACCTATTAATCTATTAACCTATTAACCTATTAAATCTCTAATGAAAATTTATTTATTTTAATCAGATAAAAAACATTTTATTTCTATATAATCAAACCACAAATAAAATCTAAAAAACACTATTAACTAAATAGGAGTAACTTAAATATGAGTGATGTAATCAATAAGAATTTATTTTTAATTAAAGAACATGTGGGTTTGTTTAAGGCTGCCAATAATTTTGATATTTATGACCCTTCGACAGGTGAAATTATTATGTTGTGTAGGGAACCATCATTAGGTTTTATTACCAAATTTCTACGATTTACTGATTATAAACGTATGACCCCGTTTGATATCCAAATAACAACCCCAGAGGGCAAGGGTATTGTGCGTATTCAAAGAGGTATTTCTATTTTCTTATCAAAAGTGGTGGTAAGTGACCATAACAATAATGTAATTGGTGGTTTTAAACAGAAGCTGTTTACTATTGGTGGTAAATTTGATGTGCTTAATGCTGATGACGAAGTGATTTGTAAACTTGAAGGAAAATGGACAGGTTGGGATTTTCGTTTTAAAAAAGGTGAAAAAGAATATGCTCATGTTGCAAAAAAATGGTCTGGATTGGGCAAAGAGATGTTTACCAGTGCAGATAATTATATTTTAGAGTTGTCTAATGATGTGCCTGAAAATGACGATATTCGAAAACTTATTTTAGCGTCGGTTATGTGTATTGATATGATATTAAAGGAATAGCTATTTAGAGTTCTAATTCTTTAACCCACAACTTGGCATCAATACGAACCCCGTGAATATTCATGCGCCAGTCCAAGTGTGGGCCGTTTGATCGGCCCGTTGATCCAACTAACCCTATTAGTTCACCTTTTTTTACAATATCCCCCACTGTTACATTGATGTCAGACAAATGCAGAAACGAGCTGCTCACATCAGCTCCATGATCCAAAATAATGGTGCCACCACTGTAATACAAATCATTTTCGGCCAATACAATTTTACCGCCGGCTGGTGCGTAAACTGGTGAGCCTTCGGGGGCCGCAATATCCACTCCCCAGTGAGGGCTAGCGGCTATACCGTTGTAATATCGTTGGCTGCCATAAACCCCTGAAATACGACCTTTGGCAGGCCACATAAATTCATCCACTCGCCAATAATCAAAATCACCGCTGCTAGCGCGTGCTTGTTTAACTTTTGCCGATTCCGCTTGAATACGATTAATGATTGCTACTTTTTTTGGTGTGATTACACGCGAGCTGGGTAACGCTTCAACTCGTTGTATATTGTATTGTTGAGCTGTTATCTGAATTTCTTTTATTTCAACTAAACCTGAAGCTGAGGTAATACTTATTTCGTATTTACCCGACAGTTCACGATTAAAACCAATGGCAAGATAACCCTTTGAGTCCACCTGATATTGTCTGTTGGCAAATTCAACAATGGCATCAGGTGAACTCTTTAACAAAACGTAACCCCCACTTAGCGCGGCTTTTTTAATAATAGATGTCAACTTTGCTTCAAGTGTTAGGCAAGTGCAGCTTAACAGCAGTGCAATTATTTGATTTATGCGGATCCATTTCATAACTAATAATGTATTCATGTAAATAATAGAGACTTTTATTATAGGCATTCAAAATAACTTATTGAATATAATTTTATATTTTAGAATGCGTTTAAAAAAACTGGGGGCACATAGATGGGGGGCTAGTGGCTTGTGTTTGGCTAACCTAAATTTTGGTGTTTGAGAAGATTGTAAATAAAATTGAGGTTTTGTTAAGTAATTTAAGGGCTGTAATTTTTACCTAATCTTAAACCTATCAAAAAATAGGCTCTATCAAAAGAGCCTCATATTGTTTGGATGATTTATTAATTTAATAACCTGTAATATATCGACTGTATTTTGGAATAATCTTTTTAACGATAATTGCTAAAACAAGACAGGTTAAAATTAAGCTGATAGTTATCAATGGGAGAGCTAACCAAGGTATATCGACTTTAAAGTACAGTTTTTGTTTTTTTGCGACATAAAGCAGTACCGGGTGCATAAAGTATATTGCAAAACTAGCAGCGGCTAAATAGTTTAAAGAAAATTTAATTGTTTTGTTTTTAATGTTTTCAAATCTATGTAACCAAATCATAAAGAATAAACTTAATGCAATTTTTTGAAAAATCATATAATCAATACCCTTAAATACAAGCGCCTTTTTATAATAATTTCCACCATGCCCACTATAAGCTTGAAATAACGCAAGGGCTAATACTATAACAAGCAAATATATCTCTTTACCTTTTAAACCTTGATAGACCCTATCTTTATGCATAGAACATAAAATACCAATTAAATACAGAGGGGTATAATAAACAAGATGCTGAAAGACATTAATTAATCCTACTGGTCGATATATCAGGCAAGAAACAATTAATAAACTAACCACACAGATAAGTTGAATGATGATGGATCGGCGAATAAACCAAATATGTAATGGGGATATTAAAAAAGTAACAACGATAAAAGGTATATACCAATATGCAGTATAAAAGCGCCCAGTGCTGTACCATTTTAAAGTAGGTAATATATATTCATGCCATAAACCAGTATCAGTGGCTCGAAAGAACCCCCACCAAGCACCACTATTTTTTTCAACTAGAAAATATATAGGAATGATTGCAAAAAGAGTATAAGGCAACAATAAAGCCAATAATTTTTTGCTAATAAAAGAGCTATAACGGTATCTATTATAAAAAATATGATGAAACAAAAAACCCGATATAAATACAAATAATGCAGTGCCACCATCAATTAAATTTCGTGCAAAATACTCCCAGAAACTATCAAATTTGATATTAGTCATACGAAAACAATGACCCGTCACAATAAAAATAATGGCTAAAGCCCTGAAAATATTAAAAGAATTTAAGTACACCAAATCACCATTGTTATTAAAAATCCATGAAGAAATATAATTTAGAGACAGTTGTTATTAAATTGAAATACAACTAATCATTAAACTATTTGGTTAATTATATCTGAATTTGTAATTGTTAGTAAGGCAGGAGCAATGGTTGTCATAATGTTCAGAGAAAATGAAGTGATATAAAACCTTAACTTTTTATGGGGTTTCGGCTGTTTTTGTTGCTTTTTTTAAGTGAGTGTCACTATTAATTATATTATTCTATAGTCTGAATTAAAAAAGACAATATTACTAGAAGTAACCTTCTGGATTTTTCCTATCAAGTAAAAAGGGGCAAGTAAAAAATGGGTGTCACTATTAGTTATTTCTATTAGTTAGTTATTACCTTTATCTTTAAATAAAAAGTAGGTACAGAAAGTATCTCTAATTCTCGCATTGTAAATAGATTTATTATTTAGTTGTTTAAATCAAGCACGTAATTTGTTGAATGAATGTCAGTTGGAAACTGTGAATGAATATATTGGTTGGTATAGTTTAAGTGTTTTATTGTAGGTAAGGTTGCAGATTTTGGATTAAAAGACTTTTCTAATCTATATTTTATGTACGAATTTTCGAGTAGATGAAAAGAGGGACACAATGATTTTAAAAATAATGAAGTGTGTTAATTGGTTCCATTTATGTTATTCAGTTTTTCGTCCCATATTTAAATATTTATCGTTATATATGGCACTGATCCTTTTGTTGTTTGTAGGGTTAGTAAAAGCTGAACCATTCCCACTCACCCTAGTAACAGGTGACGAATACCCGCCTTTTACGGACCTTGATCTTCATCAAGGTGGTATGGCGACTAGTCTAGTGCTCAGCGCATTCGAAAAATCGGGTTATTTTGTAAGAGAAATTGAATGGCTATCATGGAAAAGGGGGTATTTGCTTGCACAATCAGCTCAATATCACGGTACTTTCCCTTATGGTTGGAATGAAGAGCGCGCAGAAGCATTTTATTATTCGGACTCTTTTTTTCCAGTGCTAAGTTATGTATGGACTAGTCAGGAACAAAAACACAGGTTTATAAATATGGAGGATTTAGAAGGGCTGGTTTTTTGTAATCCCCGGGGTTATGGCAACTTTGGGGTGGCGTTGGAACTTATTAATCGAAATTTATTACGTCGTGAGACACCCAATAAAATGAAACAATGTTTCACAATGTTGATGCTAAAGCGTGTTGATTTTGTCATTTCCATCCATAGTGATGCCATGATCGGGTTATTAGAGTCAGGAGTATCTTTAGACGAGGTTCATCAAACCGAACTTATTATTGCAGATATTCCACATCATTTTATAGTATCTAAACAATTACCCATGGCTCAACAAGTCATTGAAGCCTTTAATCAGGGGTTAAAAATACTCCGAGATAACGGAGATTACGACGCTCTAAAAAAAGAATTTAACTGGGTGGAATAAAATAATTATGCAGACTTTAAATTTGTTAATACTCGTATTGTATTAATGATCAACGAGGTACAGTCAAAACCCAATAATAAGCAATGATTATTGGGTTTGTTGAATCTAAGTAAAAAGTTAAATAGATTAAACTAATTCTTCCTCTTCTATCTCTTCTTCTTTTTCAGCAATAGGTTCTAATGATAAAGAAAAACCACCTCCATCAGCTGGAGCACCGTCACCAGCTAACTTAAGGCGTAATCTCAGATTATTTACGCTGTCGGCATTTTTTAAGGCTTCTTCTTCAGAAATTTTACCTTGTTGTACTAGTTTAAATAATGCCCCATCAAAAGTTTGCATACCTAATGCTTCCGATTTTTCCATCACCGCTTTAATGCTAGATAAATCCCCTTTTTGGATTTGCTCTTTAATTGTATGTGAACCCAATAAAACTTCAACAGCTGCACAACGTTTGCCATCAATGGTTTTAATCAATCGTTGAGAGACAAAAGCAACAATATTATTACCTAAATCATTAAATAATTGATCTCGGCGCTCTTCAGGGAAAAAGTTAATAATTCGATCTAAGGCTTGGTTAGCGTTATTGGCGTGTAACGTTGATATTGCAAGATGACCAGTTTCAGCAAAAGCCAATGCATGTTCCATGGTTTCACGATCACGTATCTCTCCAATCAAAATAACATCAGGGGCTTGGCGTAATGTATTTTTAAGGGCTTTTTGAAAACTATGGGTGTCAACACCCACTTCACGTTGATTAACAATACATTTTTTATGGCGATGAATAAATTCCACTGGATCTTCGATTGTAATAATATGCCCCGTGGAGTGGGTATTACGGTGATCAATTAATGAGGCTAATGACGTTGATTTGCCAGAACCTGTACCACCAACAAATAGGATCAAACCATTTTTCTTCATCACTATTTTTTTTAATACTTCGGGTAATCCTAAATCATTAAAATTAGGAATTTCAGTTTTAATATTACGTGCAACAACGGAGACTTCGTTTCTTTGTTTAAATACATTGATGCGAAAACGACCGATTTTATCAAAACTGATTGCTGTATTGAGTTCAAACTCTTTTTCGAATTCTTCTATTTGCTCTGCATTTAATAATTCATAAACTAAGTTTTTTGCATCATCAGGACCTAATACTTCTTTACTAATAGGTTTTAATGTACCTTGAAATTTAGCGCAAGGTGGTGCACCAGTGCTTAAATACAAATCAGACCCATCATGTTTTGCAAGTAATGCAAGCATATCTTTTAAGGAATTCATACTACTGTTGTCTCTCTTTTTTTGATTCTGTTATAGGGTAAATTAAGTCTGTTTTTATTAAAAGAGGGGGAGACGATCCATTAAGTATTTTTGTCGTTTACACCTCGTTTTAAAAGTTAAACGACAAAAAGTTTGACGTGGTTCATCTAAAACAATAAATTTTGGAAAATAGGCTTGATTAGACAATATAACGGTAAGGCATTCAGGGCACTGGTTAAATTTTAAACTGGTGAGATAAAATACTAGGTTGAATTGTATTTGTTTTTTGCACCCTAAAATATAGTGCAACTGAATATATGTCATACATGTAATGTTTACTTGAAGAGCGTAAACGAATATTTGAGGTTACTCATTTAAAATAATGATTAAACCATATATTTAACAATGCTCAAAAGTACAATGCTCAAAAATGAGTGTCACTTTTAGTTCCACTCAACGGATAGTTTTGACAATTATAATAGTTACTGAAAAAAAATATTTAAAAAGTTAAAATGGACCGAATCCTAAAAATTACTATTTTGTAGCCTTATAGTGTTATTTATTTTTTAATTGAGAAGCGTTTTCTATGCATCTATCAAACCAGACAAAACCTCAATGTTTTACTACTTTTAAAACATCAACTGAGTTTTGTACATTACCTGAACGTTTTACTTTCCCTTTTTGTTATCAACCACACCCATTAAGCTTAATTGCAGTGAGTGAATTACAACGATTTTTGTTATCAGACTTAAGGTGGTCGAATATTGATCAGGGTGTAGGGCGGATGTTTGGTGTTTTGGTAGTTAAAAATAAAAATAACGAGCTTGGTTATCTGAGTGCAATTTCTGGTAAAACCAATAGTGATATTGTTTTAGGCCAATTTGTACCACCTGTGTTTGATATGGATATCACCACTAAAGATAAGTCGTATACAGATGAACAGACTATCATCAATCAAATTAATACTGATATTAAACGATTAGAACTAAATCCAGATCTTGAGCTGTTTAAGCAGAATTTAGAGAAAAAGACACACGAATTTAAAAGTGAACTTGAGCTTAAAAAAACAAACATGGCACAAGATAAAAAATTAAGAAAAGCCTTAAGACTTTCTGAAAAAGAAAAACTTTCTTCAGAAGCGTTTAAACAATTAAACGAATTGTTAGATCAGAAAAGTATTAAAAACAAACTACAATTAAGGGATTTAAAAAACAGCTTACAAGCTGAAGTTGAGATTGCCCAACAGAATCTTTCACATCTCACTGATGAAATTGATCAGTTAAAACAGCTGCGTAAAACAAAGTCTGTGGCTTTACAGAACTTAATTTTCCAGCAATATCAATTTTTAAATAATAAAGGACAACAAAAAAACTTAATCGACATATTTAGTCCTACGACTCGAATGATCCCTCCAGCGGGTGCGGGAGATTGTGCAACACCAAAATTATTACAATATGCTTTTCAATGGGGTTTAAAACCTATTGTTTTAGCTGAATTTTGGTGGGGTGCTGCACCCAAATCAGAAGTTAGACAACATGGTAATTTTTACACCGCCTGTTTAGGTAAATGCCAACCTATTTTAGCGCACATGTTAGATGGAACCTTGTTAGATGAAAATCCATTATTAACTAATCCTGCTGAAGGTAAAGAGTTAGAAATAATATATCAAGATAATGTTATGTTGGTTATCAATAAACCTGCTGAGTTTTTATCTGTGCCGGGTAAAAATATTCAAGACAGCGTTTATACTAGAATAAAAAATCTTTTTCCTGATAATGAGAGTCCTTTTATTGTACACAGGCTTGATATGTCGACATCAGGATTGATGGTTATCGCTTTAGATAAAAAATCTCATAAAAAAATACAAAAACAATTTATACAGCGTACTGTTAAAAAATCGTATGTTGCATTAATAGAAGGAGATTTAAAACAAAACCAAGGAAGCATAAACTTGCCCTTGCGAGGTGATATTGATGATCGACCTAGACAATTGGTTTGTGAACAACAGGGTAAAACCTCTGAAACCTCATGGAAAGTTCTAGAGCGAATAGTCAGTTCAGGGCAATTACGCACTAGAGTACAGCTTTATCCCATAACGGGGCGGACTCATCAGTTGCGAGTGCATTGTGCTCACGTTTTAGGTTTAAACATGCCGATAGTGGGTGATGATTTATACGGAAAAGAAGAGAATCGATTACATCTACATGCACAAACATTACAGTTAACACATCCAATCACAAAAGAAATAATGAAGTTTGAAGTTAAAAGTGAGTTTTAAAAGCCAGGGCAGATAAATTTTCAAAAGTGAGTGTCATTTCAGGTTACTATTCAGTTGGTAGTTACTAGTGGGTTTTGGTTTGTTCGTCATCCTCAAGGGGGGCTTTCTTGGGGATCCAGTTCGTTTGACTAGATATTCATTTTGATTTTTATGTTGTTTGATTGCTTAGATTTTTGATTGTATATGTCAAAAATAAAGCTTGACTACTTTTGATTCAAAATGTGGGTGTCACCATTGATTCTTGTGATCAAATTCCTAATCCAATCCCAGCTGAAAAAAATATATCTCCATTATGATTTATATAAGGTGCGATATTAAATGATAATAATGCAGCATTAATACTTAATTTTATACCGTGATTACTGCCTTTTTTAAAACGACTATGACTTTTTGGAAGAAACAAATAACTGTATGAAATCGAATTAGTTCCCATAAATGGAAAACCAAATCCCCAGCCAATTTCAGCTCCGAACCCTTTAGATCCTAAGTTTCCACGAATAATCAGCCCATCCATCCTTTCAGAACAAACTGATTCATCCAAAAAATGAAATTTTCCATCTTCTGCTTTTTTTAATAATGCCCCTGCAGTAATAGTCCATTTACTGATTGAATCATGAGTAATTCCTATGTTGGGATAAGAAGGGGGGATTTCACATGCGAGTAAATTAGTACTGATACTGATTAAAAATGTTAATAATATATGTTTCATTTATTTTTAATGATCCTAAATGGTTTGTTTTTTTGTCGAGAAATTACATTGGTTAATACGGCTGGTTGTCACTATTTATTATTCGTTTTTTTTGATTAAATTTTCTAATTCAAAAATTTTTCTATAATTTATATTAATAAATAGGATGCCAGTTATTACAAATATAATCTGTAGTAAAAAAGGGCCAGAAGCTATCAGTCTTAATCCTGCAAGTTGAGCTAAAGCAGTAAATATATTAAATGTCACAATACAGTACATAAATTTTTGTATTAACATAATACGTTTTAACTGTTTGATTTTTTGTTGTTTATCTGTGTTTTTGGTCATAATAGTTTACTTTTAAGAAGTTCCGACTATTTAAAATAAAAAAGATATTGAAGGATAGAATGTGAAATTTTAAATTATTGATGTGATGCATATCTATAATCTAACTGTTTTTGTTCTGACCTCATTGCTCTGCAATAATACCATTGATCGTCTTTCTAAAATATTGAACTTTACATTCAATATGTTAGGCGCGATACAGATCTTTAGTCTAGCTCTGTTTTACACCGCCTTCCCATAAAATCGATCTCTAATTGGGTTTTTAAGACGTTCAAAGTTTTCAAAGCGATGACCAGCAGTTGCATAAACTTGTGGAGGATATCTATTTCCAACCATTTCAATTGATTTTCTACTATCCAGTAATTCATCATCAAGAGCGAATATATGCAGCACACTTGTGTTAACTTCTTCGATATCAACACTGTATTGAGGATAAACTTCTAAATCTGCCTCTGTTACTTCAATTTTCGTCTCAATTTCCTCCTCAATGTTTAGCTCGCTTCCAAACTTGTTATAGACACCCACTGTAAGCGTCTTCCATGGCTCAAGCGAAGGGTTAATCGCAACAGCTACTAATTTGTGCTGAACCGCGGCCCAACGCACCCAGAATCCACCAAGTGAAGTTCCAACAAACCCCTTTATGTTGTTAACTCCAATTTCTTTAATAATATCATTAATAGCCTTGGCAGCATCAGCTGGTTTGTGTGGGTCATAGCTCAGACCAAAAACTTCGCACTCAGGAAAGAACTTTTTAAGGTGATCAACTTTAGAGCCATTTTCGTTACTACGAAAACCATGTAAGTAGATGATGATTTGTTTTTCTGATTGCATATTGCTCTCATTTGATGTGATTAATTAATTGGCTGTGTTCAATGTTTCAATAGTGGGTGTCACTATTGGGCTCCACTATTGGGCTTCTTCAAATTAATCACAGTTCATATAGTATATTCGGTTGCATGTCCAAATTGATCGTACTAATTGTTCTTTTATTTGTTTTAGATTGGCACAGATTAATCCCTATATTGTTTGTAAATTTTTTAAAAGTTTGAGTACGCTTATTGCTTAGACATAGTTCGTCAAATTAATTACAGTTCATATAGGAAAAAACAATGGTTCAACAAAATGTTCTTACGTCATCCATCTGTGTTGTTTTTATTGCTTTATTTAGTTGTAGTGACTTTGATTTAGAATCTAATGATAAACCACTTGAAAATACACAACCTACGCAAAGTCAAACAGCTCAAACAATTGAGGGAATTGAAAATACACAACCTATTATTATCAATAATTTCCCCGAACAAATACCGCAGGATCAAGGGTTTGTACATACAGTAGATATCGATTTAGATGGTGATATTGATTTTGTTTCTGTCGCTGAACAAAAAATAATTTGGTATGAAAATATTTTTCAAGCCAGTTACATCAATCCTTTAAATGAGGTTGATAATACAACCCTTAGCTCAATTTATATTGCTGATGTTGATAATGATGATGATTTAGATATCTTAAGTGCTACTAAAATTGGTAATCACTTTAATTGGTATGAAAATGATGGAAGTATTGATTTTAATGAACATCTCATTTTGTCTGATAGTGATCTTAATGCATGGATAACAACTGAAAATGTTGAAAGCAATTTAAGCCTTTTATCTAATTATTTAGACCAAAACGCTCAAACTTGGCTTATAAATAATATAAAAACAAAACTTAAAATTTCTGCATTATCTCCTGTTGGCGCATCGCAATTAGCAGGGCAACCAAGTAGTTTATCGTCGATAGGTATGCCCACTACTCCAGGAAAACCGAGTATTATAAAGAGCAATACCAATATTGACGATCGATTTACAGCAGGCGCTGTAACAAACCAACTGAGTTATTATCAAACAATCAATACTCCTACAATTAATTCTATTACTGCGGGTTTAGCAGTAAATATGGCTAACTTATTTGCTACCAATAATAACGATCAAATCGAGATCACAATAGATACAGGTGAAAGTGCAAATATTTCAGCAGTAATTACACCATATGTAACGGGGCCTACTTCAATGCCAGAGGTGATTGCTGGGTTACAAACAGCAATTAATAATAGCGCTACTTTAGCAGGGCATGTTTTAGTTCGTGAAGATCCGACATCTGCAGGTTATATAGAAATTTATTCGACAGATGGAACAACATTTCCATTAACACCCGCCATATCAATACCATTATTATCTGTTTCATCACTCGCTGATGATTTAGGTTTTGGAGTCAACAATAACTCCGCCAATTATGCTCGACTATTATTAAATGATGTTGCATTGGGTGAGCCCTTTGATATTAATTATATAGATGCTCTAGGTAACCCTCAAACGCTTACTCTAAATTTATGGGCTTCTAACTATGCCTCGATATCATCATTAATCGCTGATTTACAAACACAGATTGATAGTTCGGTAGTTGGGCCAGGTATATTTGTAGTTCAACTTAATCCTTTTTATTATAATGCCATTGAAATTGTGCCTGATATTAATGCGGGTGCTGATGCAGATTATGCCATTACAAGTATTGTAAATAATGGTTTTAGAAAAGTGGCGCAAAACCTTGGTTTAACCAATGGCCAAGTGGGAGTGCGTTACTTTCAAAACCCACCGAATCCAACGGATACCATTCAAATTCAACTTCAGGATCCAAATATATATGGTGGTACCCCTTATACTGCTTTGTTACGTCCTTTTCGAGAAGGTATTGAAATTACGAATATGGTCGATTTATTAGCTTCGTTTCAAACTCAACTTAACGAAGACGATGTATTATCAGGTCGTGTAAATATTCAAGAAGACCCGAATAATACAGGGCAATTTCAATTAATAAGCTCGACAGGTACCAGAGTTACTGCTGTCACAGACTTAGTGGGTTCAATTGCACAAGATTTACAATTTACAATTGCGCCTACAATTGATCCCAGTATTTTTGCAAATTTACCACCGTTAACTCCTTCTAAAATAGCAATTAGTATTGAGGGGCCAAAGTTAAATCAAACAATGGCAGTGACACAAATTATTGAACCTTTCCCAGCGGGTTCAATAATTAATAATATGAATGATTTAGTAAACTCTTTTCAATCTTCCATTGATGCCAATCAAAATTTAGCAGGCAAACTTCGTGTTTCTGAAGACCCACTTAGAAAGGGTTATTTGCAAATTGAAACCTTTGCTTCATATGCTACCGATGGTACTAACTTGCTTTCAATTAATGATCACGAGGGTTCTTTGGCTTTAGATTTAGGTCTAGATTTAACAAATATTACAAGTCCAACCGTCAATACTGCTATAGCCGGTGTTGCTTTATTTGATAATGGAGGGAGCATCGATTTAACGACGATTGAGGGCACACCCGTTACTGTACAAGGTAATTTAGTATCTGAATTTGTTTTTAGAGATTTTCAACCGGGTACTCAGGCAGTGTTAACTGGTTACCCGCTTCCAGTGACTCCATACGGAGCTTCTGTTGCAGGTGGTACGTTTAATATGACTATTGTTTCAGGATCTAATTCTGACACCGTGATCATTACAGTCCCAGCAGGTGGATTCTTAAATCGAACAGATTTGGCAAACGCAGTATCATTGGCATTTGCAGGTTCAGCTCATTTAAGTGGTGTAGTAAACGCTTGGATTGATTCATCAAACCGTTTGTATTTAACTAATGTACAAACCGGTGCGCAATTCATTTCAGTTTTTGAAGCGGGTAATACGTTAGGTATTGCTTATCCGAACCCAGTCCAAGATGTATTAGGGCTCACATCCGGCTCTAGCCCTCAACCGACATTATCGTTAGGCACAGCCAAAGAAAATGCCAATAACGAATTGACTTTCACTGTAGGGGGTGATGATCCGGGAATTGGTAGCATTAGAATTCCTAGTGCAACGTATACTACTACGGACCAAATTGTGGACGCGATTAATGCTCAAATTACGGCAACCCCCCAAGTAACTGGAAAAGTGAGTGCAACTAATATAAATGGACGGATCGTATTTAATTTAACCAAACTTGGTGGATTCCCAAATACTTTAAATGTCACGGGGTCAGATGAAGCATTAGAAGCATTTGGTCACTCATCACAATCTACGCCGCCCGCAATTGATCCAATTGATCGTCGAAATAGCTTTCGAATTAATTTATCTGTGCCTTTTCCTGATGAATATAGTCGATCAGGTTCCGTAGTAGTGTCATTAAATGAACATATTCGCTCAATTGAACAATTAGCATCCGCCATTAATAGAGAGCTTAATGCGGCAGAAGAAGATAATTATATAGGTGTGCGTACAGAAGTGAATATTGCCATTGATGGATCAAAAACCCTTACTTTTGTGGCAACTGTAGCTGGGGAGGCAGCAAAAATATCTATAAGTCACGTATGGGATCTTGGCGCTGATATCACTGAACAAGAGCTTTACGCCATGTTACAAGTTGATCACTTTAATGAAACTTTATTAGTAATAGGAGAGCCTGATGTGCGTAATGGTTACCCTGAACAACGTTTTGTTATTTATGATCGATTTAATGATATAAGTAGAGTGATAATGACTGAAAAATATCAACAAGCCTCACAAATTGCCAGTGAGTTTTCAAAAATTGAAGGTGTTTTTGCCAGTGCGAAAACTCAAGTTTTATTAAGCAAACAAGGTTATATTAATTCAGGATTAATGGATTTGTATATCAATGGCCAAATCATTCAGGCAAATAATTTCATTGATATAAGGGCGCAAATTAACCAATACAGTCAAACAACCCTTCAAGGTATTAGTGCGAGTTTTTATGAACAAACTGAAGATTTATTAATTAAAAGTAATATCGGAACTGATATTGAAATAGAAATAATATCGAGAATTAAAACGGATAGTCTGTCACTGAGTACAATAAATGAAGACACCAAAATTATATTAGGAGGCTTAGTAACTAATATAAATAGAGCGGTGGTAGGAGGGGAAGTGAATATTCAACTGCAAAAAGGATACAGCATTCAATCCATCGACGAGAATTTATATGCTGAGGTCAATACTAAAGTATTTGTATTAAGTGGATCAATCACACCAACAAATAATTCAAATATTATCCCTAATTATGCACCTTTAAATTACTCATACACTGAAGTGATTATTAATAAACAAGATTATTTAAGTTTTGGGAATATGGATATATATTTTTCTAATGACTCTATTTTAGCATCGGAATTTAATGAACTAATGTTAAAGTTTTATCCTTATCAAAAAACTATTTCAGAAGAGGCCTCAGTTCAATATGATCTAAATGATGTCAATTTAATTATTAACAGTAATAAACCTGTTACTTTAAAAACACATATTGAAGTTATGGCTCAAGATGAAGAACTCCAATTTAGACCTCATTTAATCGATGACCATGCCAATGAAGTGATTTCAGTTTATTCAGTGGATATTGATTCGGATGGTGATACCGATTTGTTTGCTAATTTAATCGATGGTAATAGTGTAATATGGTATGAAAATGACGGATATAATAATTTCATTAAACATTATATTAATGGCTTAGATTAATTAAATAACTGTATAATTGTTAGCAACTTATCAGTTAAATTAAAGGTCGTGTTCTTTTACATTCACTTGATGTAAAAAACATGACCTTTTTATTAATCGGTTAATGTTATTCTGGGTGGAATAAGATAAATAACTTGTGTAGAAAATTATTCCATTCGGGTGTTATATCTCGCCGCTAGCGGCGTAATACTTATAAAGTGTTCGTGAAAAAATGGGGTCAAAACGTACGCAGTTACCGGAAATATATCTAGCAGGTTAAAGTCCTGTTCTAGGAAATACTCATTCACCTAGGTAGTAATATCAAAAGTGGGTGTCACTATTGATTTATGTAATAGAAATTCATTGATAATTGATTAAGATAATCATAAATTGCATTTTTTATAAATATAGGCAACTTACAAATGGAAATAATATTTTTAGGAACTTCATCAGGAGTGCCCACTAAAGATAGAAATGTTTCAGCTGTTGCTCTGAAAGAGTCTTCTGGTAAAAAATGGTACTTAATTGATTGTGGTGAAGGCACACAACATCAATTGTTACACTGCCAATTATCTATGAAAAATTTAAATGGCATATTTATCACACATGTTCATGGAGATCATTGTTATGGGTTACCTGGATTACTGGCAACAATAGGAATGAATGGTAGAACTGAGCCGTTAAAAGTGTTTGCTCCTCAAGGCATTAAACAATGGATAGAAGCTACTAGAGAATTAACTCAGTGGTATCTACCCTACGAATTAGAATTTATAAGCACTGAAACAGTCAATAATTATGAATTAAGCCAGTTCAGCATCTCAACAACAAAACTTTCTCATCCTGTAGCATCATACGCTTATAGCTTCACTCAACGAGGTTTAGAATTAAAATTGGATACCCAAAAACTCATACAAAATAATATTCCTTCTGGACCTATTTGGGGGCAATTAAGAAAAGAGAAACAAGTTACATTTGAAGGGGAAATACTTCAGCAAAAAGATTTCATTAAAGATGATATCAAACCACAAAAAATAGTCATAGCTGGCGATAATGATGATCCCAGTTTATTAAAAGAACAATGTCTTAATGCCCAAGTTTTAATTCATGAATCTACTTATGATAAGTCACTAGCAACAAAAGCTAAAAAAGTAGGTCATAGTTACGCAGAATTAGTTGCTTCGTTTGCACAACAGGTAAATATAAAAAATTTAGTGCTTACCCATTTTAGTGCTCGATTTCAAAGTAATGAACCTAGTAATGATTCAGGCCATGATCAAAAAAACTCAATCAATATATTGCTAGATGAAGCAAAAGCAGTATTTTCAAATCAAATATATTTAGCTAAAGATTTTCAACGATACAAACTTGAAAAAAGTGGGGAATTGATTTTAATCGAAGGGAAGTAGTCAAAAAGGTATTCTAGATGAAATTAATAAGGTGGTTATATTAATTTACATCAATTATCCAAATATAATCTTTGCTTTTTTTGTGCCTGCTGTTTTATTTATTTTACAGTGTTTAATCGCATTGAATATACTTTTTAAAGAGCCGACCATTCTATGAAATTGACTACCGAAATGTTGCGCACTATTTAAAAACTCTTCAGGGTTAATATTTAGTTCAGATAAAATCGATGGTGTGTTTCTGCTTATGGATTTTTTATTGTTACGTAATTGTTTGCCTGTCCATTCTACTAATTCAATATAAGAGGTGACTTTAATGGGGATGTCATTGATTTTAGTTTTTGAATAGTTACCTGTTAATTTTGATAGGTTTTTTGGCTGTTGTGTACTGTGATTAATATTGTTTGCCTGTTTTGCTTTTTTGTAGCGTTTTTTTATGGAGGTGAAATCAGATTTTTGAATGGTTTTACTCATATTTGAGCGAATAGGGTTTAAGTCCACATAAGCCATACAAGTCAATAATGCTTGTTCATCTAACAAAGCTTGTGATTTAAAACGAGACTCCCAAAAACGACCTTTACAGTCATCTTCTTTATTGGCAATTCTGGCCAAAGGCTCATTAATATTACGCATAAACCAGCTAATGTCGTGTAATTTCTTACGACATTTTTCAGCAAATTCTAAAACTAAATCTGATTCAATTTTAGTTAAAGATTTACCTTTTGCATAAGCACGAGAAAGCTCCGTGCCTTTGTATATTTTATGCCAACGAGTAATAATTTCGATAGGCTCCCAATCATCAGAGTGATTTTTATGCACATCAAGAATAACGTGATAATGATTACTCATCACCGCATACGCGCAAACATCAATCGCAAATACCGTAGTTAAGAACAAAATACGATCTTCGATCCACTGTCTGCGATTAATTTTATCAGGGTCATGATCTGAATTATCATCGAGAATAAAGGCGGCGCGTACTGCCCTTGTACAACAATGGAATTTGGATGTTAATGCGAGGTCGATTTGAGACGAGCGTTTGACTGCCATAATTATGCCTAATAAGTTGTTTGATTAACTTAAATGTAGCTTAATTATGGATTTTGATTGTAAAGAGATGCTTCAAAAGTGGCTGTCACTTTTGGTAGTCACTTTTGGTCAGTCCTTCAAAAGTGGCTGTCACTTTTGGGTCACTTTTGGTTCATTGACCCAAATGCTCTTTGCTGTAATCTAAATATTTAATTGGATTTAAATAAAATGCCTTTTTAAAGCCTTGAGTATTGTTATCAGCTTTCCAAAAAAAGGGAATTATAGACATTATTGAATAATGTAAGTGAGCTTGTTTTCCGCTGGCATTACCTGTATTACCCACTGTACCTATTTTAATACCAGCTTTAATAATAACGTTTGTATTTATATTAAATGAATCAAGGTGGGCATAATAATGAATGCGCCACTTAGGCCCTAAAGCATAAATATGTTTTCCAGCTGTTGGTTTAATGCCTTTATATAAAATGATCATATTGGTTGTACTCACAATAGCTGTGCCTTTTTTAGCAAAAATATCCATTCCTTTATGTACACCTGATTTGCCCCATGGTTCATACCAAAATGTATCTTTGTTCCAATCTTTAGCTTTAGCACCTACAACAGGCATATAAACAGGCTCAGGAATTAAAAAACCAATGACGATAATGAAACATAGGGTTAATAGAGAAATATTCAGAAATTTATATTTAATAAAATATACTTTAAACATTATTAGTATTTTGTAAAAATTAGAAAGATGTTTAATATACATGAGATATTCAGTTATGCAAAATAATGGAAGTGGTAAAATTAACTTTTAACTAATAATTACAAGTAATTAGATTTTACATTGTTTATCCTAAAATGAGTGTTACTAATGCTTCTTTGTATTGTATTATTACAGGTTTTATAAGTGTCTATGTCAATTGTAAGGAGTGACTATGTGGTGTTAAAAAAGTAAAGCTAATAATTTTTTAATAATTATTTAAATGAAAAGTATAATGTGGTGTGTTTAAATCGGATTTAAGCGTTTTCCAATAATTGGGAAGGTAGGGTCTATATTAAAATAATAATACAAAAAAAAGGAGAAAATAAAGTGGAGAGAAAACTTAAAGTAGTAACTAAGGTAATTACAAGTATAGTATTTGTTCAATTAATAACGTCTTGTGTATCAAGTCCTATAAAGGGGGAGGCACAATATAATAAAATGATGGGAGAAACTTATTCAAGCGAAACAGATTTACAAATACTAAAGCAAGCAATAAGTGGCGACCAAAATGCAATTGATGCAAAGTGTTTTTCAGATACTAAGTACAATATCAGTTATTCTGATGGAAGTAGTTTTTGTGATCCAGAGAATTTACCAGTCTATAACGTGGATCAATTTAATGATGTAATCGACGAGGGTGCTGATGATTCTGGGAATGTTTTAATGGATCCATTGCCAGAAGTTAAAAATAAGAAAATGCCTAAAGAATAAAAAGAAAAGGGGTAAGTCAATTGCTTTACAATACTAATTGGAAAGTATCATGAAGTAAGCAACATGCCCCCTTTATTTTTGATTTTGAATATTGAATTATAAATTGTCACTTTAAAATTTTAAATCCATATATCCCTAGTTTCATTAAATCCTAATTTCTTATATACACTTTGACCTAGTTCAGACGCATGTAGTCTTACTCCTGAAAAGTTACGTGTATTAGCTTCATTTAATAAAGTCTCGATCAAATAAGAAGCGATGCCATTTTTACGATATTCATCTGCTGTATAAATGTTTGTAAGGTAAGCAATTTTTCCAGATGGATTTGAAAAGGTAGGGGGTAATTGATAAATGCACAAACCTGCTGTTGCAATAATTCTATTTTGATAAGTGCCCACCCAGCAAATTAAACTGTTGTTAGAGCTGTTGTTAGAGCTGTTGTTGGAGATGTGGTTTAAGAAATATTCGTTTAAATCCGTTCGAATATTATTAGTTTCAGGGTAGCCTTCATCTTTTAATTGCTGAATTCTTAGTTCTATTAAATCAGTAATATCCTGAGCTACCGCTTTTCTATAATCAATTTTTTTCATCAAATGACACTCCTTATTACCATTTGGATTGCCAAAAGTGGGTGTCACTTCTGGCCCTGGGTTTGATTGTTTATGTAATATTTTTTCATATTGAAATTGTAACCACATTTATCTAGATAATCAGAATAAAGTGGATGTCCCTTTTGTTTTTTTGTGATGCTTTTAGTTTTTCACTATTGGTTTTTACTAACCGTTTGGATGTTTCAAAAGAGGGGGGCACTTTTGGTTTTCATATTAAATGAATTTAGCTTCTAGATAATACATAAATACACAAACCAAATCAAAAGTAGGTGTCACTTCTAGTTTCTTCTGGTTACTATCAGAATTAGTTAAGAGACTGCGATTTCAAGATAACAACATAATATACATGCAAAAAAATCATGATTTTATCAGAATCACCTATAATAGAACCACGATTGTAGAACGACAATGACTTAAGCGCAGCTATTGAATAACTAATATTTTCATTGCTGTTATTTCATACACTTAAAAATTAGTATTTTATGAAAAAATTATTATTTTTAGCTTGTTTCTTCGTCACTTTTAACAGTTTTGCAAATAGCGAAATTAAAACAAGTACAGGCCAATGGGTCGAATGGATTGTTGAAGCCCAAGCAAGTGTTAGTTATCACACAAACATGTTGTTATCACCCTACAACAAAAACCAACAACAAGATAACAACGCTAAGCTTAGTGTTTTTTTAGGTCGTAATTATCAAGTTAATGGCAATACTCGACTGTATCTAGTAAGTGGTTTCCAAACGAGTAAACACAATAACATTGGTTATATTGAGCAGAATAAATGGGATATCAATTTGGGTTTACGCCATAAATTAGGCCTAGGTTTTAATGTGCCTTATGTGTCTGCTTCCTTAAAATATGGTTTGGGTTGGTATCGCTCAAGCAACAATCCTAATTATGTGAATTATGATCAGAATCGTTTTGCGTTATCCGCACAAGTTGGTAAACACATCAACGAGCGAGTATCACTGGCCACAGGTTTTGAGTTTAACGTTAACCAAGGTGAATCAGGTGCTTCTGACTATGACTTGATTGATACCGATCCGTTTGATGAACAATATGCATCGGTGTTTGTATCTGGGGATTATATTGTATCCGCGCACTGGTTAGTGGGCTCTGCGCTCACTTTTCGTTACGGTGATTTTTACGCCAGTTGTAATGACAGCAATCAAGCTGATGTCATCGCTACGGGTGACATTAATGCGTTTGTAGACAGCAACTGGGGCTGCAGCTATCAAGTTATAGCTAAGGTTTATACAGTATCGTTAATCGCCAGTTATGCCATAAATGCTCATCACGCCTTAAATTTTCAAGTTCAATATTTTAACGCAGTTTCAAATAGTCTTGAGCACATTAATGCTTCATTGCAACTTAGCTACAATTACAGTCTATAGGAGTTATGAATGTTAAATAACCAATTAATTAGTCGACTTAATTTTATGTTCACGACTTTTGTTGTATTAATACTGTTTTCAAATCTTAATGCCCAGGATTTACATATTCAGGTATTAGATAAACAACAAAAGCCAATTCAAAGTGCCGTGCTGTATATCAAACACTCATCGTTGGATAAACCTAAACAAATAACAGACACCAAAATAGTCAATCAACTAGACAAGGAATTTATTCCTTATGTCACAGCCATTCAAAAAGGCGACGCGATTCATTTTCCTAATGCAGATAATATTCGCCATCAGGTGTATTCATTTTCACAGGCTAAACAATTTGAAATTCCATTATACAAGGCAAATACTAACAACTTATCAAGTACCATCACATTTGATCAAACCGGAGTTGTTGCAGCAGCGTGTAATATTCACGATTGGATGATTACTTATATTTATGTTGTTGCAACCGATAAGTACAGCGTGTCCGACCAACAGGGTAAGGCAATTATTTCAAATTTAATACCCGGGCAATACGAAATATTAATATGGCATCCTAAGTTAAATGGCAGCCCTGAAAGTTATCAACAAAGTATTAGCATTGTTGACAACGTACCTGCTACTTTAACATTCGAGATTGATCAAAAAACAGTATTACAGGCATGGCGTGCACCGCGTAATAGCGGTAGCAGAAATTATTAATGTTCCAATTTCATCGTTTTCAAAGTCGCATTATTTTTTATATATTAATCCTCTCCCTGCCAATTCAATTGATTTTATTCTTATCCATTCGTGATGCAAATATTAATACAGCGAGAAAGAATATTAATGAAAATTTAGAAATCACCTCGCAGATTTTATTTAATACATTAAATAATGATCGTGATAATTTATTAAGTAATGTACGGGCATTATCTTACGATTATGCCTTTAAACAAGTAGCGAATACCAATGAACATCAAACTATTTTATCCAGTTTAGAAAGTTATCAAAATCGCGTGGATGCGGATGTGATGTTATTAATATCCATGGACAACCAAATTATTGCTGATACACAACAGCCTAATTTAACCGGTTCTTCTTTTTATTTACCCCAGTTAATTCAACAAGCCAGTAAAAATCAATACGGGGAAGCAAATCGAATTGATTTTATTAATGAACAACCTTATCTATTAGTGGCAATGCCGTTGTTTTCCCCACAACCTAGCCATTGGATTGTAATGGGGTTTTTATTAACCGACCGATATACTCAGCGCTTACAAGGTATCACTAAATCTGAGGTATCTATTTTATATGGATCAGACAATACCTCCTGGAAAGTATTGGCTTCCACATTACACAGCGATAATAAACAGCGCTTAGCCGATGTGTTAACCCAAAAACAATGGCAATATGATTTGGGTTTTGATCTGCAATTATCTCAGCGTTATCTAACTGTGGTGCTTGCCATACAAAATGACAGTCAAACTAATCCTCAATCCGCTGAGTCAAATAAAAACCAACTGACATTTATAAGCGTCGCGCAACGATCACTCGACGAAGCATTAGCACCTTATCAATCATTACAATTTTTAATTTTGTCCGTATTTGCATTATCATTAGTGACATTAATTATTGGTGGATTTTTAATTGCACGCACTATCACCAAACCGATCATTCAATTAAAACAAGGAGCCAAAAAAATCGAGCAAGGCCAGTATGATTTTAATATAGATATTCCACAACAAGATGAATTAGGTAATCTTGCTCAGCAATTTAACGCGATGGCAAAAGGCTTAGCAGAACGAGGCCAAGTACGCAGTTTATTAGGCAAAGTTGTCTCTCCGGCTATTGCTGAACAATTGATTAACAACGGAGTAGAATTAGGTGGTGAAACTCGCCAAGTGACTATTTTATTCAGTGATATTCGTAACTTTACAAGTATGTGTGAAGCGCAATCTGCCGAAGATATTATCCTCACTTTAAATAAATTATTAACCGTTTTCAGCCACGTTATTGATAGTCACCAAGGTGTGATTGATAAATACATTGGTGATGCGGTGATGGCATTATTTGGTGCACCAATAGAAGATGATCAACAAGCACAACATGCGGTATTAGCAGCGCTAGCGTTATATGAAAAATTAGCAGATATTAATCAAGAATTAGTCAACGAAGGCATTCCAAAAATTGGTTTAGGCATTGGTATTAATACCGATGCAGTGGTCGCAGGGAATATGGGTTCAAGCAATCGCTTAAATTACACGGTGATTGGGGATGGTGTGAATTTATCCGCTCGTTTAGAAGGGTTAACTAAGTTTTATAAGGTGCCTATTTTAGTCAGTAAACAAACGGTAGCACTGTGCCCTAATATTGTGTTTCGTGAAATTGACTGTGTAAAAGTAAAAGGTAAAAATCAAGGTATCCACATATTTGAACCATTAGGTTTATCAAGTAATATAAGTGCACAACAAACCGCCGAAATTAAATTGTATCAAGCAGCATTGACGCATTATCAACAACAACACTGGGTATTAGCATTAAAAATGTTTACCCGATTACAACAACAAAATCCTGAAACGGGTTTATATCAATTGTATTTACAACGAGTCAATAATTTAATCGGCAAAGAATTTGATGAACATTGGGATGTGGTGTTTACCCATACTTCAAAATAATAATTCAGTTAAGATAAAATCTAAGTGGTCAAATTATTGATCAAAATTTACATGAAATCTAAAAATGATAATTAACTAAAGTTATTTAATTTGCGGGATGTTCAAAAGTGGGTGTCACTTCTGTCTCTCTGAAAGATTATCGAGTGCTTTAGTTAAAAAGTTCTCAAATTTTATTAATTCACCTTGTGTACAAATGAAAGATACAAAACCTTCTTCGTTAGGGGAGGTCATCATTGGACCTTGGTAAAAATCATCAATCATTTAATTCTCAATATGGATGGAGTCAGAGTAAATTCAATTTTTTATTTACTCTGACTCATTGATTCGTTTGTATTTTGTGATATCTGAAGTCAAGATTTGACCATATTCAATTTCTTTAAAATTTTATATCCATATAGCCGTTAGTTTCATTAAAGCCTAATTTCTTATATACACTTTGACCTAGTTCAGACGCATGTAGTCTTACTCCTAAAAAGTTACGTGTTTTAGCTTCATTTAATAAAGTCTCGATCAAATAAGAAGCGATGCCATTTTTACGATATTCATCTGCTGTATAAATGTTTGTAAGGTAAGCAATTTTTCCAGAGGGATTTGAAAAAGAGGGTGGTAATTGATATATGCACAAACCTGCAGTTGCAATGATTCTATTGTTATAAGTGCCCACCCAGCAAATTAAACTGTTGTTAGTGGCGTTGTTGGAGATGTGGTTTAAGAAATATTCGTTTAAATCCGCTCGAATATTATTAGTTTCTGGGTAGCCTTCATCTTTTAATTGCTGAATTCTTAGGTCTATTAAATCAGTAATATCCTGAACTACCGCTTTTCTATAATCAATTTTTTGCATCAAATGACACTCCTTAATATTTCATTGAATGAATTTAGCCTTTAGATAGTACATAAGTACGCAAACCAAATCAAAAGTGGGTGTCACTTCAGATCACTTCAGATCCTTTTAACAACTTGAAGTCTATTTTTCATGTTTTCTTTTTATTCATATTTGGTTATTATGTTCACCCTACAAATAACTAAGGAACAATATATTATGCTAAATTTTCTTAAAAAAATTTTCTCAAACTCAAATAATAAACCAACTAAAAATTCTGGCCTCGAGCAACCAGTACCTAATGAATCTGAAAGTTTCCCATTCGTTATTGGCCGTATTTCTCTAAGCGAAAGCTCTAAATGGTCAATTAATTTACCTTTAATGTACAAACAAAGATTTGAAGGAAAACAACGTGTATTTTTTAGACCAGGCTTCACAATATATCTAACCATTTGGGATAATGAAAATTCTAAATCGAAAGAAGAACGCCTCAATACAATAATCGCTGGTCGTCCAAAAACATCATATGATGAAACTCAGACAGAAGATGAGAAATATCTCAAATTTTCATATCGAGTAAATGAACCATCTGAAGATGATAGAGTTGATGCTTTTTATTCACTCGTTTTTTCAGACTATGGACACGTACAACTTAGCATGTATTTTGATCAAGAATCTGATATTCAATTAGCGCATGATTTCTTAGAAAGTGTAAATGATGAACCAGCTAGCGTAAAAGACATTAGTATTTACTCTCAGGCATGTCTTGCGACAAAAGCAGTCTTAGGAGTGGATTCTAACGATGGGCTAGGCATTATGTATCGTGACAACCCAGGTATGGAAGACGACAGTGGATGGCAATTTTATACGGGAAGAGAAGGCGATGAATATGTCAACGATTCTAAAAATATCAGTTTATACCCTGTAGCTGTGATTGCTGAAAAATATCCTGAAATAATCCCCCATCTTGATGAAGTTATTGGTACTGAGTTTATGCGTGAAGATGGTGAACTAATGAAAACAATATGATAAGTCATTGTAAAAATTGTCTGCTTTACTTTCTTAATTAAGCATGTTGGTGGTCAATTATCTAATAATGATATTCAAAAGTGGGTGTCACTTCTGGGGCACTCCTTCTGGGGCACTTTCACTTCTGGGGCACTTTATAATGTATTCTTTGGTAAAAATTATTGAGATAAGATGAAAGTAATATTTATAGTTGTGATGTTTGTGTTTCTGGTTTACGGGTGTACATCTCTCCCTACCAAAAAAAATCTATTTAAATCTGACCCTTTAAGATCAGCAATAGTAATAGGTGAGCTTGAAATTAACTCTTCAAACAATGGATTAATTGATTATACAACTGTCAGTTTCGAAATATTGGATAAAAATAATCTTCCTGGTAAAAGGTTTGACTATTTGCATACTTCGCCAGTAGAAAGAAATGGTGTATTTTCATTTAGTTTGCCAGAAGGTACGTGGGAAATTAATAAAATTAAGTATCATTCAAGCGAAGCTTATGGTGATTCTAATGGCTATAAGACATTATATTTTAATTATAATATGACAGTAAAGGTGAAAGCTGGAGAAATTGTAAATTTAGGGAAATTAATTCTTTCTGGATATAGGATTCGATCTATTGATAATTCAAACAAGATGAAAATATTATTAAAGACATTAAATGTTGATGATATTTATTTGTTAAATCCAATTATTAATGCATTTGAGGGATAATGTATGAATAAAATGATGTTTTGTTTTTTACTTTCAGTGTCATTTGTGAGTTTTTCAAATGCTTATACAAGATATGGTTTTGATATTAATTTTTCTAAATTAGTCGAGCCGGTTTATGTCTCAAATAATCCATATAGTCATTTTTCAATTGGTGAAAATTTATCATTTAATTTAATTAATATAGAGCGTTATTATACAAGGGTTTATTCAATTAGAAATACTCTGGGGGCGGGTTTGGGTTTGAATAATTCAACAACATTTATGTCTGTATTTCATGAAGTTATTGGGAGTTATAATTTTAATAATAATTTAAAAATTGGCATCGGGTTAAACTCACAATTGTTTCCCTTTTTTAATTATCATGCTATTGATACTGATTTAAATTATTTTAAAAAGGATCAATTGTTATCAGTTATATCAATTGCGCCTGTTGTTAATTTTAGATTTTCATTTGATACTCCTAAGATGAATATTCCAAATACGTATGGAGTTTCCTTTACTTATAGGAATTATAAATTTAACGATTACACAATTAAAGCAAGTCAGGTGAGCTTTTATTACGGTTTTATATTTTAATCTAATTGCTTTTAATTCTATTGCTT
>JALJPK010000055.1:0-9526 GCA_022968985.1 Pseudomonadales bacterium
CAAACCAAACCAAACCAAACCAAACCAAACCAAACCAAACCAAACCAAACCAAACATTTTAATATATATAATAATTACATTGTGTAATTATTATTTTTAAGCTTTGTACAACTGATCTATTTACAATAAAAAATTAAAACAATAAGTCAGTTTTTTGCTGATATTGATGACTTTGTATCAATACAAAATATTTTACTGAGTATTGTAACTATTGCTACACATAGGTGAATAACCTTGAAGTATTGAACTAAAATACTAATTCCAAGATTAATGAAATTTTAGGTGTTTTATGAAATTCATCATTCTATTGTTCACTTTAACGTTTAGTATTTCTGTTTTTTCACATCAGAAGACGTATAAAATAGGTGTTTATAATAATATTCAAAAAGTTAACCATGAAGCAGTTAACAACATTCGAAAAGCATGGGAACTTGCAGGTATTAATATCGAATTCATTGATTTACCTGCCGAGCGCAGTTTAAGATCTGCAGCTACAGGTAAAATTGATGCTGATATTTTCCGTTTTGCCTCTAGTGTTGAAAACTATTTAGAGCTTATTCAAATACCTGTTCCTGTCGCTTCAAATAATTTTTGGGTTTATATATTAGCGTCGAAAGAGTGTTTTGACATTAATCAACTAGATCAACAAACACCCGTTGCAGTATTTGGTATTCGTTATTTCAAAAAAGCTTATGCTTCATCTAAAAAAAGTTACGAAGAAGTTGAGTCGGCACAACAGGCTTTACTTATGATTAAAAATAATCGAGCGCAATATATCATTGCCAGTGAAACCGTAATGAATGCTTTATTAAATGAATCAAAATTTCAATTAAAAAAATGTTTTGAACAGCCAGTATTTACTGACCTTGCCTACACCTACATTCATTCTAACAACATCGACATATTGGACAAACTAACAAAAAGTTATCGACAAGTTTTTGGTAATAAAACATCAACCCCTTAGTTAAACCAAAAAATCACACATAATTAACTTAGAAATAACACCTTATTGGTTAGATTTAACCTCAGATCAACCCTATATTCTGTGGGGATGGACAGCTATATATTTATAAATAGAACAACACTCAAATAACGTCTAGCTTTTACAAGTCAAAACACTTAACGACGATTCAGATCTGACGTATTTATAACTAAAATAGTCGATATAATAAATAGGAAAAACAATATCTTAGATGGAGAAACAGTTAACGAATTCATTTCATCTGTTAGTTTTAGAACAATACTATTTAAAATGATAACGCATTCAAGCTAATACCTTAGTCGGAGAAGTAGTTAACGAATAATGCATTTTTCGGTTCCATTAACAGCATTTTTCACTCTATAATAGCGCTTACTACCCCCTAAACCCCTAAAACCCCTAAAACCCCTAAAACACCTCTACTTTTCTTTAATCATGGACTTACATTATGAAATTTCTCCCCCAATTTTTTATAACTTTATTGATTTTTTCAACCCTAGGATGCAGTCAATCAGACAACAAAAAACCTGTTAAAATCGAGTCAACTGACGTAAACACGGCGATTAAAGCAGTTACGTTACCTACTGCCACTCCAAATTTTGCAGAATTCAAAGATGTTAAGCAAAAGAAAAAAGCTTTTTTTGATTATATATTTGCCTATGTGGTGCTTGCCAATATTGATATTAAAGCGGAACGTGACTTCATTCAAAGTATCGACTTCTCAGATACTTCTTTAAATGCTAAAGATAAAAAACAACTTACTTCAATTTGTAAAAAATATTCAAATAGTTGTGCTAATGTTTTTCGAGATGATTTAAAAGAAGAATTATTAAATGAGGTCAATTTTATACCCGCAGCGCTTGCTTTAGCACAATCGGCTAACGAGTCGTCATGGGGTACGAGTCGATTCAGCACACAGGGTAATAATTACTTTGGTCAATGGTGTTATCAAAAAGGTTGCGGCTTAGTGCCAAATAGCCGAAACACTGGCGCCAACCACGAAGTACGTTCTTTTGACTCAGCCCTACAATCTGTACAAGCCTATATGTTTAATATTAATACACACAATGCTTATTCTGAGCTTCGTGAAATTCGTGAGGGTCTATCACCTGTAGAGTTAGATGGTAACAAATTGGCAATGGGTTTAATTCGATACTCTGAACGCGGTGAAGAATATATTAAAGAAATTAAATCAATGATTCGTATTAATGATTTAACTAGTTATGATAAACAGCTTGCTGTTTTATTAAAATAGTTAATTAATGAAAACGTAAAAAGGCTGATACCCTTAAATTCAATATTGCCAACATGGATGTAGGCACATTAATTAGCAGTTAAATCCCCCCAAGTCACCTCATTACACAACCCACTTTTATTGAATGATATTAACAGCCATTTAAGATCACTTTTAAATACCTAAAAAGGTAACAATTTAATTTCATCGTTTAATGGATTAAATACGTATAATTCTTAAAGATTGATTATTTACTACTTTATGATTACTTTGTTACCTATTAATACATCTATTATTACAGGACTTTTCTTATGCCATTCAATCGTTTTCAAATTAGACTTTATCGTTGGTTATTATTTATAGGTATTTCACACGCCATTTTAGGTATTGTGTTTATTTTTATCGCTAATACCTCCTTGATCCAACCCTATCTTAATACTGTATTTGCAACATTTGCTGTGGAAGATACCCCCAACAACAGCGCATTATTTTCATCTTTTTTGCAGTTTTTTGGTCCCACTATATCTAGCTGGGGAATATTATTATGCATTAGTGTGTTTCATTATTATCACTTTGGTAATTTAAGAACCAAAATAATAATCAGCGCCGCTTTGTTAATTTGGTTTATTCTCGATTCTGGATTATCCATTTTAAATGGTTTTTATACTCACCTCATTATTAACTCTCTGGCCTTTTTTGCTTTTTTTCCTGCATTTTTATTATTAAAAACCAACTCTATTAACAACCCATCAAACAATACATTAACTATTTTTGATCGTTATAAAAAAAATAACAAAACAATATTAATAACCGGTGGAACTGGTTTTATTGGTAAACGCCTTGTTCAAACATTAAAACACCTTGATCATAATATTTATGTATTAACAAGATCTCCCTCTAAATATAGCAACGAATCTAAACTGCATTACATTCAAAGTTTAAACGACATTCATAATAAGCTTAACATTGATGTCATCATTAATTTAGCAGGCGAATCTTTAGCAAGCGGTCGTTGGACTAAAAAACAAAAAGAACGATTCTTAGATAGCCGTATTCAATCCACCAAAACCATTGAACAACTTGTTACTCGCCTACATGTTAAACCTGAATTATTGATCAATGGATCTGCTATTGGATTTTATGGTGCACAACAAGATGAAGAACTCGATGAACAATCAACATTCACTGATTGTTTTTCACATCAACTATGCAAGCAATGGGAACAAACTGCTTTAACCCTTAAACAACACAATGTGAGGGTTTGCCTTCTTAGAATTGGAATAGTACTTGGTAATAACGGGGGACCATTAGCGCAATTACGCCTGCCATTTGAGTTTGGTGTGTTAATGCAAATTGGTAACGGTAAACAGTGGATGTCGTGGATTCACAGAGATGATCTGATTTCGATGATGCTGTATTGTATTGAAAACACACAGCTTAACGGCCCTATTAATGGAACAGCACCACAACCTGTCACTAACCAAGTATTTGCACAGCGTTTAAGTCAACATATTAAAACTATCGTTAAAATAGTAGTGCCTGCAAAATTGCTTAGTATCATTGTAGGAGAGTTGGCTGATGAAGTATTAATTACAGGTCAACGTGTTATACCCAAAAAAATGCAAGATAATGATTTTGAGTTTAATTACCCGGACCTAGATTCTGCATTAAAACAGATTATTGATATACGCTAAGTAAAAACCTTAAATTGTTTTTTACTTTTATTTTTTAATAGACATAAAAAAAGGGCTTATGCCTCTTTAAGTTTAATTTATTAAAAAGATAATAAATTAAAAGCTACTGTTAAAATCTGTTGAAAGGAAACCTTTCTTGATTTCTCATTCGCCTTTTTAAGTTTAATTACTAGAAAAAAGTAATTAAACGCTCTGTTTAAAATCTGTTGGAAGGAAACCTTTCTTGATTTCTCATTCGCACTCTTTAAGTTGCTTTTTAAGTTTTATTAATCTGAAAGATGATCAATAAAATCATCGAGACGATTTCTCATTCGCCTTTTTTCATTTAAAATTAACTATTAATAAACGCTTCAATTTTAGCTTGGTCTAAATCTTTACCAATAAACACTAACTGTGTTTTTGCTTCGTTTTCTTCCCATGGGCGATCAAAATACACATCAATACGTTTACCCACTACTTGAATAATTTGACGCATAGGTTTGCCTGTATTCACAAAACCTTTTATTCTGTAGATATTATATTGCGCTACTAATACATTAATTCTTGTCGTTAACACTTCCATATCAATTGTTGTATCTGTTGAAAGCACAAACGAATCAAAATGATCGTGGGCATGCTCATGATGCGCGCCATGTTCATGATGTTTATCGTGGTGGTTATGCACATCTTTAATGTGTTCTTCTGTTTTAGCATCTAAACCCATCAATACATCTAACGGCGCATCACCTTGCTCTAAATAGACTACTTTAACGGAATCACTTAACTTAGCTTTTAATATACTTGCTACATTTTGTTTTTGGTCGTCATTTAATAAATCATTTTTGCTCACAATCACTAAGTCTGCTGCACTTAATTGATCGTCCAATAATTCTAGTAACGATGGATCATGATTTAAACCTTCATCTGCTTCACGCTGTGCTTGTACCAATTCTGGATTATCTGCAAAACGACCTGCCGCAACAGCTGGACCATCAATTAATGTAATCACCGCATCAACTGTGCAATGTTGTTTGATCTCAGGCCAATTAAACGCTTGTACCAAAGGTTTTGGCAACGCTAGACCACTTGTTTCAATTAAGATGTGATCAATGTCGTCACGACGTTTTACTAACTCTTGCATAACAGGTAAAAATTCTTCTTCAACTGTGCAACAAATACAACCATTAGCTAATTCGTAAATACCATTTTTGGACACAGGTGTTTGCCCGTCATCATCACAATCTAATGGACAGTTACGTAATAAATCAGCATCAATGTCTAGTTCACCAAATTCATTAACAATAACAGCAATTCGCTTGCCTTTAGCCTGTCTTAAGATATTAGACAAAAGCGTTGTTTTCCCGCTACCTAAAAAACCAGTTACGATGGTTGCAGGGATTTTTTTAAGATTTGTAGTCATGTTTTCATTTCCAATTTTTTAATGTGGGTCAGCATTTATTCTGACAATATAATTGTCGGATTAAAATCCGACCTACAATATTTATTAGCGCTTAACAGTTCTTGCTACGGCTGGTTTTAATTTAGGGCGATACACATGTGCTTTGTTTTCGTCGTACAAATACGAGTCATCAAACTTATTCGCATTTAAAACCTGTCCCACAATAATTAAGGCGGTGCGGGTTATTTTTTCTGCGCGTACTTTTTCAACAATAAACTCTAAAGTACTTGTGATTTTTTTCTCATCAGGCCACGAGGTTCTATAACAAACCGCTACTGGGCAGTCTTTTCCATAAAAAGGAATTAACTCTTCGACAATTTTATGAATACGGGTGATACCTAAATGGATTGCTAAGGTGGCACCTACTGCAGCTAAAGCAGGTAAACGTTCACGCTCTGGAAAAGGGGTTTTGCCTTCATAACGTGTAAAGATAATCGTTTGAGTCACACCTGATAACGTTAATTCTTTATTTAACCATGCTGCACTTGCTGCTACCGCGGTAACACCAGGAATCGTTTCATACTCTATGTTAAGTTCATCGAGCCGGCGCATTTGTTCACCCGTTGCACCATATATAGATGGGTCACCTGAATGTACTCTTGCTACGTTTTTATTATCTTTTTTAGCTTGTAGCATGATCTCAATAATTTCATCAAGATTCATCGAAGCGGTATCTAAAATCTTTTCAGCCGTTTGTTCAACGTCGGCTAAAATTTCACGCGGCACTAATGAGCCTGCGTATAAAATAATAGGACACTGGCTAATTCTTTTTAGAGCTTTTACTGTGATTAATTCTGGATCACCTGGGCCTGCGCCAATAAAAAATACTTTCATTTTTTTCTCTGTTTTTAAATTCGTTTTGACGCGGTAAACCACGACTTACATTTTGAATATTCGTGTTGACGGACTAAAGTCCGACCTACGACAATTTTATAGGGTCGGGATTTATTCCGCTTTTTATATTTACATGTGATGGACTGAAGTCCGACCTACAATTTCTTTGAATATCCGCGTGGTGTATATATCCAATCTTTATCACCATTTTTAATATGTTTGGATTCACTATTACCCACACTCACCATTGTAAACATATCCACATCTTTGGCGTCTAATTGCTCAAGGGTGATAAATTTTACGCTTTGATCTTCGCGGGTGAGTTGGCGACCCAAAATTACTGGTGTATTTGCAGGACGGTGTTTTAATAAAATGTCACGCGCGGTGTTTAACTGCCAGTCGCGTTTTTTGGATACTGGATTATAAAACGAAATAACAAAATCGGCTTCGCCTGCTTTTTCGATACGTTTTTCGATGGTTTCCCATGGTGTTAATAGGTTCGATAAACTGATAGTACAAAAATCGTGACCTAACATTGCACCTACGTAACTTGAGCCTGCTTGCATCGCTGAGATACCAGGAATCACTTCAATGTCCACATCTAACCATTGTGGGCTGGATTCTTTACCACTTAGTTGCATATCTAATAATTCAAATACCAAGGTCGCCATCGCGTATATACCAATGTCGCCACTTGAAATTAATGCAACGGTTTTATCCTGTGCGGCTAAATCTAAAGCTAATCTTGCGCGCCCTATTTCTTCGCCAAGGGGTAAATTGTGTAAGGTTTTATCGTCTACTTTGTCACCTAACAGGTCTAAATATAAGCCGTAGGCCACTAAATCGGTACTTTTGGCGATGGCTTGTTTTGCCTTTGGTGTTACTAATTGCTCGTCACCTGGGCCCATACCGATTAAAAATAATTTTTTCATTCTAATAAATCAACTGTCGCATATAAATTAGGGCGCATTTTACGGGTTTAAAGCACAAGATGCGAGAATATAAACGAAGTTCAACCCAAGCCTCTGCCTTATTTTAATATTGATAGAGGCCCAAATATAATTGGCCCTTTCTTAAGTTGGATTAAAAGATGTATAATAAATACATCTTTTAGCCATTAAACAACTTTATGAACATATCTCGTTTTAGCGATTACTCTCTTCGTGTATTAATTTACCTGTCTTTAAATGAAGATAAACTGGTGACCATTAAAGAAATATCCGATCGTTATCAAATTTCAAAAAACCATTTAATGAAAGTGGTGCATCACTTAAGTTTAAATGAATTGATTACGTCTATTCGTGGAAAAAATGGTGGCATTAAACTCAAACAGACCAGCATTGATATCAACATCGGTTATGTAGTTCGATTGATTGAAAAAGACTCTAAATTGGTGGAATGTTTTTCGCAAAATAATCAATGTGTGATTACATCGGCTTGTGAGCTTAAGTTTATTTTTGCTCAAGCCTTAGAGCAATTTTATTTGCATCTCGATCAATATACTTTAAATGACTTAGTAAATAATCAACATAACAAACAACTGAATCAAATTTTAACAATCTCAATTTAATAGCGGCGCATCCATTTTTTTAGGAGTAAACATGATTTTATTACTTAATGGTCAAGTGATGACAAAAGAGACAACCAAACAAGGTTGGCCAATTTTTAGAATGGCTTTTCGGTCATTTTTCTTATTTGCTGCACTGTTTAGTTTAATTGCGATTGCTACATGGGTTTTGTCTTTAACGGGTTACATTCACTTTTCACCGTTACATGGTGGTTTATTTTGGCACAGCCATGAAATGTTATTTGGATTTAGCAGCGCGATTATCTCAGGATTTTTATTAACCGCAGTACAAAACTGGACGGGGTTTGTCACAATAAAAGGTAAAATCTTGGCTCTACTTTTATTGTTATGGTTTAGCGCTCGAGTGTTATTAGCGTTTGAATTAGGTGTAACAGCGATATTAATCATGTTAATTGATATATGTTTTTTACCGATCGTAGCGCTGTGTATTTTCATTGCCATATTTAAAGCTAGACAATGGCGTAACTTATTTTTTGTGCCTGTACTTTTAATTATGAGCGGCTTAAACGTTTTAATGCATTTATCTGCTTTTGAAAAAATAGAAATGAGTTATTTAAATATTAGTTACATTATGGTGCTGATGGTGACATTAATCATGAGTATTATTGGTGGTCGTGTATTCCCTATGTTCACTGCTAATGGAACAAAAACCAAAAAAGCAGAACCTATTAAATGGCTCGAACTAAGTAGTATTTTCTCAATAGTCGCCTGCGTAATAGTGGCCACTGACTTATTAAACTTACCTATATTATTACAAGGTTTAGTTTTTGTAATGGCGGGATTATTAAATTTTTTGAGATCAATTCGTTGGAGAGTATCTTTTAAGCTTTCGCTTCAAACACCATTAGTGTCTTCGTTGCATATTAGTTATTGGGCTATTTGTTTGGGTTTATTGATTATTGGCTTTGATAAATTAGATTTATTTAGATTATTACACTTTCGTGTCACTGCGTTCTCTTACCACTCATTAGGTTTACACAGCATTACAGTAGGTGGTATCGGCTTAATGATATTATCGATGATTTCACGAGTATCCCTTGGCCATACTGGACGAGAATTAAAATTAAATAATTGGATGTTTTTTGCTTTTATTTTTATGTTGTTTGCGTTTATTACTCGAGTGATTCTTCCATTTTTCATCAATGACTTTATGATTCCACTTTATATATCAGCTGGATTTTGGGTATTGGCATATGGTTTATTTGTAATTGTGTATTTACCTATTTTATTTAAAGAGCGTACAGGTGCTGGATTGGGTTAATTAATAGATTTAGATTAAATATTGTTAATATGTCGTTTTTGGTTGGGTTTGTTTTTGATGACGTTGTTTAAATTGTTGTATCAGTTTTAAAAAACTTTTTCTTAATCAAAACTTTATAACAACAAAACTAACAGTCAACAATTTTTAAACCCATCAAAAACACCAAATTTAACAATATAAATCAGCCCGTTATTTCACTTACTAAAGTTAATACATCTTCGTAACGAACATGTTCACAGCTTGCAAATCCAGTTAATGATCGTGCTTTCATTTTTGTAAAAATAGGCATACTCATGCCTACCAAAAATCGACATTTTTCATCTAAACTTAAAGTAGTCAATTTTTTAGATTCTGCTGCTTTTTCTAATCCCAACAAATAAGCCGAAATAGAGTCTAAACTGGGCACTTTATGCGTAACACTTTTAAATAGTTTCACTGCTTTGTTTTTACATACACTACAATGCCCACAGTTATCTGGACTTTGATGATCATCAAAAT
>JALJPK010000055.1:9536-27186 GCA_022968985.1 Pseudomonadales bacterium
TTTTAGTTAAAAATTTTTTCAATTCGAAAAATCGAACCAACGCCTTGATACGTTTTATCTCTTTTATTTCATTGCCTTTAAAATAATTAAATAAATCATTAGCAAGTTGATTAATGTCATTTAACTTAGATTTATTCACTGCATAAACATCAGTAATTAATTTACTTTGTAACTCCACTAAGTTTTGTTGTTGTAAGTATTCCAGAGCAGTAATAATACGCTGACGACTGCAATCAAAGTGCTGATGATTATTTTGATACATCGCATCAAAATCAACTTGGCCCCAGGTTTTTTTAAATTGCGTATATTTAAATATTGCTTCTAAAAAGACTTTTCGCTGAGGGTTAAATCCTTCTAAGATTTTAGTTTGATCTGCTAATAATTTAATTTTAAAGTCTGCATAATAACTATATAAAGGTTTAATAATCTCCGACAATTCTAATTGTACTAATAACGTTTTTAGTGGTAACTGTTTAACATTACATTGATTAGACAGTTGGTTAATTTGCATTTCCCAAACACTTTTTTGATTGTTAGTTTCAGTATGGGTTTTTAAATCGTTTAATACTAACAAAATATTTTTCTGTTCAGGTGTGTCACCATAGACAAAATTTTCTATTGTATTAATACCATCTAAATTAGCTAAGGTCATACAATGTGACGGTGCGCCATCTCGACCTGCACGGCCAATTTCTTGGCTAAAATTTTCAATGGATTTTGGTAAATCGTAATGCATCACAAATCGAATATTCGATTTATCCACACCCATTCCAAAAGCAATGGTTGCAACCACAACATTAATTTTATTGGCCATAAAATCTAATTGAATTTTTTGACGAAGCTCGTTATCCAAACCCGCATGATAGGCTTTTGCGTTAATACCTTGTTTGCTTAAATGATCCGCGATTACTTGAGCTGACTTTTGCAGTGTGACATACACAATTCCCGCACAATCTGCATTTTTAGAAATTTTATTGTTTATGCTTGTCGTTAAAAAATCCATTTTATCTGATTCTTTCACCGCTTTAATATCAACGGTTAAGTTTGATCGATAAAAACCAGTTTGCACAATATTATTAGGTTTAATATCAAATTTAGCCGCCATATCTAATTTTACTTTTTTAGTGGCGGTGGCTGTTAATAGTAATACCAGCGGAATATTTAACTCTTCACGGTACTTTGGTAACTTCAAATAATCGGGTCTAAAATTATGCCCCCACTCTGAAATACAATGAGCCTCATCAATCACCAACATTGAAATACGCACTTGATCAATAAAATTTCGAAAACGCTCATTCTTAAAACGCTCAACTGACACCATCAATATTTTAATCTCACCAGAGCTCACTCGTGTGATCGTATCTCGATATTGATCAGGGGTTAACGTTGAATCCAAACTTGCCGCCGCAATACCTTTTGCATTTAGAAAATCGACTTGGTCTTTCATTAACGCCAACAGCGGAGACACAACCAAGGTCAAATTGGGTAAATGCAGTGCGCTTAACTGATAACACAATGATTTACCTGAACCGGTAGGAAAGATTGCAAGTGACGATTGTTGATTTAACAATTGTTCGATGGTTTGTTTTTGACCACCACGAAATTGTTTAAAACCAAAATATTGCTCTAATGATTGTTCTAACGTTTGTTCAGGTGATTGATCTAAAGTGTTTGAATTCATAGGTTTGGATCGATTTTTATCGACATAGCTCATATTAGATTCCTTATCTTAATTAAGCGTGACGTTTAATGATAGCTTGATTTTTGCTTTTTATTTCGTAGGTCGTGGCTTGCCGCGTCTTGGTTTGAATTTTTTGACGTGACAAGCTACGACCTACATATTTGATGGTTATTTTGTAGGTCGTGGCTTGCCGCGTCTTTTTTAGACTATATTAAATATTATTATTTAATCAAGGAGATAAATAATGCCATTTCATGAGCTTAGAAAAGGTCGCCACTCAATTAAAAATCAAGAATATTTGATAACGTTTAATACACAAAATCGTGAAATTTTATTTATAGACTTTGACATTACAAGTGTCGCTATACGTAATATATTATCTATTGAAGGAGCAACTTGGTTAGTTTGGGTTTTAATGCCAGATCATTTCCATGGAATTTTAAGGCTAGATGAGCAAACTTTATCTAAAACCATTTTAAAGTGCAAAAGTAAAACGCTGTTAATATCAATAAACATCTAAAACGCTCTGGAAAAGTTTGGCAGTCTAATTTTTATGATCGTGCATTAAGAAACGACGAAAGTCGAATTGATATCGCTAGATATATAGTTGCAAACCCATTAAGAGCGGGGTTAGTCGATAAAATTACGGATTATCCTTATTGGGATTGCATTTGGTTGTGATCACTTTGAGTATTTGACGTAGCAAGCTACGACCTACTTTGGTGGTATTTAATGTAGGTCGTGGCTTGCCGCGTCTTATTCTAGTTAGCTGACGTAGCAAGCTACGACCTACGTTAAAGGGTATGTATTTCGTGGGTCATGGTTAGACGTATTTATTTAAAAATAAAACTGTGCAGTAAACGTGGCTTGTAATGGGATATAACTAAATTCATGACTTGTTTTAATTACTTTGTCATCACTAAATACTACAGCGTTTGAAAACATAAAAGTCCAATCAAAATGATCATTCATACTCACCGACCATATAATTTGATTCATGATTGCAGGCTCATTTAAATTGATTATATTAACTAATACTAAACTTGATAAATCAGTAACTGGATAACTATTATTCACATATAAATACTGTTGATTTGCTAATGGCTGTCCTGTGTATTGATATTCGTCAAACATTGGCGCTGTGGTACAGCCTTTAATAGTGGCACAACCAAAACTATTAAAATGATATTCAACCTGTCCGTATAAATCTTTTAAATAATAATCGCCACCTATTGTAATTCTAAACTGATTGTTAACTGGCATGTTTTTGTTAGTTGAATAATACAAAGACAACTCGGACCATAATGCATAATTACCCACATACGCATCTATGGTTGTATTTAGTGCGACTAACTCTTCTGTTTTTTGTAGCATTATACTGACGTCTTGTTCTAACAACATACTTTGATAACGCAGTAAAAACATTGAATTTTTGTTGTCCAATTGATTTAAAAATACTACAGCGTTGATCACGTCGTTTGTAGCAAAATGATAATTTAAATTTAATGCATCTACCCCATAACCGTACCCACTTGAATTCCATACAAAATAATTAGACTGATATATTTGTGAAATACTAGCCATTCTTGTTACACCTACACTTATTGGCTGTCGTCCAACTATCCAATCTACATCACCTGTTGCGAAACTGATGTTGGCACGATCTATCTGTGCAAATACTTTGTCTTGTGTGTTATTGATCTGTGTTAGTCGAAATTCGTTATCACTAAATACAGGCAGCAGCACACTTGGGTCACTGTAATTTTGTTGTAGTTGTAAATGAAATTGTCCTTCAATATTATCAAAACTAACGTCACTAATTAAACGCACAGCTAAACTTTGTGCAAAAGCATTATCAAAGGGGGTTATTAAGTCATTTTCATTTTTATGCGACAACTGAACTTGGCTGGTTATTTCCAGTTGATTTGTGACCTGTCCATTCGCCACACTGTAGATAGGTGCAATTAAAATAACCGATGAAAGTAAAAACAATTTATTCATAATTAGTTCTTAGTGAATTCCTAGTCAGTTAACTTGCCATCTACCAACTGAATTAAACGTGTGGCTCGATCCATAATTTTAGGGTCGTGGGTTGAGAATAAAAACGTCATTTTATGTACTTCGTTTAATTCTTTCATCATGTCTAATAATTCAATACCCGTTTTTGAATCTAAATTGGCAGTGGGTTCATCCGCCAAGATAATATCGGGTTTTGAGACCATAGCACGTGCTACTGCTACTCGTTGTTGCTGTCCACCTGATAACTGTCCGGGTCTGCGATTTTCTCGCCCTAATAAACCTACTTGTTTTAGAATTTCAAAAGTACGCTCTTTGCGCTCAACTTTTTCTATGCCTTGTAACAGCATAATGTATTCAACATTTTCAGCGGCGGATAATACTGGAATCAAATTATACGATTGAAAAATAAATCCGATATGGTCACGTCTAAATCGAGTTAAAGCACCTGATGATAAATCGGCAATATTGTTACCCGCTAAGATTATTTCACCGGAGTCGGCTACGTCTAACCCCCCAATCATTTGTAACAATGTTGATTTACCTGAACCTGACGGCCCAATAATAGCACTGAATTCACCTGCTTTTATATCTAGGCTGACATCATCTAAGGCTTTTACTAAGGTGTCTTTTTCACCAAATGTTTTACATAAATTTCTAGTTTGAATCACTATTTGATTGTTTGATTGGCTGTCTAAGTTAAAATCAGATTTCATTTTTTAATTTCCTATAAACTTTTACGTAAGGCTTGAGCAGGCTGAATTTTTGCCGCGGACCATGCTGGGTAAATACAGACTAATAACGTTAATAAAATCATTTGCAGAGGGTATATTGTAAATTGACTTAAGTTAACTTGTGTTTTAATTGGCTCTGACAAAGTGGCACCTGACATTTCTAACTGGCCGTAATCAATACCATAAATAGAGAAATAATAGTTTAAGCACCATCCAACAAAACAACCAATCACAGCGGATATCATTGCTATCATTAAGGCTTCGGCCATTATTTGCACAAAGATAAATCGTGCCGACGTACCAATTGAGCGACACACACCAAACTCATAAGTACGTTCAAATATACTCATAAACAAGGCGTTAACTACCCCTAAACCCACCAAGATAAATAATAAGAAGCCAATTGCTACTATACTTACTGTCATTAATTCTAAAATACTCGCCAGCTCTGGCATGATTTGAGTCCAGCTTTGTGCGATTATTTGTCTGTTGCTGTATTTTGCAAATATAGGTAATTCTAAGTTGGTCGCATCTGTATTATTTTTAAAGTTAAATGCAATTTCATGGTACGTATTATTGTTTAAACCCAACATTTGTTGCGCACGATTAATGTGTATAAACACCATCGCGCTGTCCATTTGTTTACTTTTAAATGAGAAAATACCGGTTACTTTAAATAACTCTTGCACAAAATCTTTGCCATCGGCTTGTGGCATTGAAATTACAATTCGATCCCCCAAACCTACTTCTAATCGCTCAGCCATTTTCTGACCAATTAAAATTTCACTTTTATTGGAATGTTTATTCGTTTTTTTATTGCCAGTTGTATTGTCACTTAACTCTTCAGATAAATAGTCACCTTCAATCACAGTCAGTTTTAATTTACTCACTGTGGGCTCAAACAAACTGTGTACACCAATAATTTGCGCGGCAATCATATTAGATGACGAGCTGATGGTACCACTGGATAAAGTTCTTGGTGTGGCGCTTTGTATTAATTCTTCTGCCTGTAAATCAGCAATAATATTAGGCACTTGGATTACTTTAGTTTGATTATATTCTTCTAGAAAATTACGCTGATGAATTTGGCTGTCACCTGGAAATAAACGTGTGGCACTTTTTGACATAGCCGAAGCCATAGCAGTAGCAAACCCGTCCATAAATACCAATGCGATTAAACTTGTTGAAATTAAAAACACGGTTAAGACTGTACGTGATACGTTTCTAAAAATATTTCTGGTGGCTAATTTTAATAAGAGCATTGGTTATAATCCTTTTAGCGCAACAGCAGGTAATGTTTTAGCGGCTTTTAGCGCCGGAAATATTGCAATCACCATTGAGGTTAATATTAAAATTACAGCGGGTACCCAATATACATAGGCTTCGTTAATACCTTTCATATGTGTCATATTAATACCCGACATTTCAATAGGTGTACTCAATTCAAACCCAGAGGCACTGAACCATAAGTTTAATGGAAATACGATAATCAAAGCGGTTAAACAAGCTAAACAAACTAATAAAAACACTTCGAACAATATTAATAAAAACAATCTTAAAGGTTGAGTACCCATTGCAATTAATAAACCAAACTCACCTCTTCGCTCCATGGTTGACATTAATATTGTATTTAATACACCTATGCCCACCATTAATACGACTACTAATATTGTAATATTTGAGCCTTGTTTATCGGCTGTCATGGCGTCATAGAATTCTTGTTCGATTGTTTGCCAGCTGACCAATTGTGACTCATCAGGCAGCACTAACGTTGTGTTTAATTCAGTCAGGTTTTGTTGTGCCACTCTATAATTATCAGTTAACAATAAAACATGATGCGCTTGGTTATATAGAGTCAAAAATTCTTGTGCGTGAACTAATGGCATAATCACTTGGTTAGCAAAGCTGTCATTTTTTGACCCTACTATCGCAGTTACTATGTAGATATCATTTGCCGTTGAACCATCAACGCCTTGGCCAATTAATATTAATTCACCCCCAACGGATAAATCTAATTTTTTGGCAACACTTGCTCCAATCATTACTTGGGCGTATCCATCTTGAGTAAATAAATCAGAAAAATATTCACCCTTAACCACTTCTTTTGAATAATCCAAAAATGCTTTTTCTTTTTGAGGATCGATGCCTAAAATAAATACTGTGCTTGTTTTTTCATCAGCATAAGCTAACGCGGCAGAATCAATACGTGTGGTGTAGGCTATGATGTTTTTATTGTTTTGAATTGATGTAATTAACGCTGCATTTAATTCAACGGTTCGATCAAGTTTGGCGTGTTCTAAGTATTCATTTTGCACAATCTGAAAATGCCCGCTTTTTGTTTTTGTTATATTTTCCAAAACAACATGATAAGTACCGTCTTGTAATGACAATGTGACAGCTAATAATAAATAACCACCCATCATACTTAACCCGGTTAAAATACTACGCCGTACATTACGACGTAAATTTCTTAAAGCTAAAATCCACATTAGCATTGTTTGATTCTCCTAATATTGTTGATTAGTCTATTTCTTTTTTAAAGCGCGTAATGAAAAGTCTTTCTCATCTACGTTGACATCAAATTCTAATTCGATATAGGTCATAACTGTTTTTTGTCCGGGTTTATTTAATGGTATTAATTCCATTTTCATGGGTACAAGTTGGCCGTTTATTTCTTGAATGTCGCTGTATCTGATTTCACGTTTACGTACATTGTTGTCATCATAATAAAACGCATGAATGGGTAACCCATCTAATGTTAGGGCTAATTCTATTTTGCCCCAAACCGTTACTGTGTCGGCATGTGGAATTAATGTAATTTTATGCTCTGTAGCACTAGTGACTAAACTGGATAAATAATCGTTTTCTAATGATTCATCTTGTACTAAATCGTCATTGGTAAAGTCTGAGCCCATCCACGAACTCATCATCATTGATGGTGGCACTTTTACTACTTTATTTATTTTAGGGAAGAAGTTCCACATTTGATCTTGTTGCTTTAATGTTGCGATGCCTTTGTCTTTTTTAGGTGACAGCATTTTGATAAGAGAATATTCGGTGCCAAAGCTTAGTGATTGCATTTTTAACTTACGCTCGTACTTTGGTGTAATAATTGTCATTTGCATCACTGCACGGCTTGATTCGTGTCGGTACATTTCATCAAAACTGTTTAATAGCTCTGTAGCAGTTAGCTCTTGGGCATGAAGTAAGCCAGATGAACCAAGTGTTATAACAGCCGTTATGAATAGAATTAGTTTGCGCATTTATAGCGCCTTAAATAGTTAACATACAATTTTACTTAGGTGTGATCACTCTCATTTTTAATCACAGAAAAACTTGAATCAAAACGATATATTTCATCAAAGCGATTTAATAGCTGTGTGGCGATTAGCTCTTGAGCATGAAGTACCCAGATGAACCAACGTGATAACAGTCAGTTTGAGCATATAAGCTCCCCCCTAAAAGCTGACTCTACTAAACAATTACTAACAGTATAAGCAACAAACCCGACCTGTGCTGAAGCTAACCAATATTCCCTTACCCCTGAGTTTGATATTAATATACAACCCCTCCGCCATAAGCGAATACTTACTTCAATTTATATAACCTGTCAGCGAGCCAATGATTTAACACAACTCATTATAATGATTTCCTAGGAATGGAAAATACCCTTTAAGGGGGAGGTAAATACTCTAAACGTTATTGTAAATAATGATCATTGATAGAAAGATTATTAATACACCTTGCTTAATACATTCACCATAATAAATTAATAATTTTTAAATAAAACTAGAATCAACTTTTACACTATTACCTCACTTGTACCGCACGTGATATTTAAAGTGGTATAATTTATTCATTATTAAATACAGAGCATTAAATATGGAAAATAAAATTCACACTTATTATAAAAAAGATTTCAGAGTTCAAATGATGTTGATTGCTTTGCTACAAGCAATAGGAATGTTATTAATTCCAATTGCTATTGTTATCGCATTTTTTACTTGGAAACTTGCATTATTTATAGGCATAACTGGCGCATTAATGTATTGGAAATTTGGTGATTTAAATATAACATTACCTCAGAAATGGATGAGGTTTTCAGGTGACATAGTAGTAGATTCTACCATCTTGTATGCCAATATTGACTCACCTGAACTTGCTGAAAAATTCAGATTTGTGGAGGCTAATTTTGGTGGTCTATTTAGAGAAAAAAACGATATTGTATTAGGTAGCCTAGAAGATGAATGCCGTTGTAACGTAAATGACTTCGAATTTGAAATTATCCATAAGAATGCTTTTATCAGTTATATCAATGTTAAATTTCCAAATGTAACACATTCGTTATTCCCTATTTGGACGGGTGCATTAAACGAACAACCTACAACAATGGAAAAATCAATTTGGGCGGCAGATATTATTGAACAAATGTTAAGTGACTAGTTTAATACAATTGGAGAAACGAAATGAAAATATTTTTAGCAATATTATTTACACTCTCTATATTGAGCTGTGATAACGAGATTAACTCAAACGATAAAATTCTATTAAGCGCATTTGACAACAAACAATCTGACTTACAAGTAACAGGCAAAGGCACTGTTATTGTGTTGTTAGCCGACGACACCACTGGTAGCCAACATCAGAAATTCATTTTAGAATTAGATTCAAAACAAACATTATTAATCTCACTTAATATTGATTTGACCCCTAAGATCACAACGTTAAAAATAGGTGATTTAATTTCATTTTATGGAGAGTATGAATACAATGATAAAGGTGGTGTGGTGCATTGGACACATATAGATCCTGCTGGTAAACATATAAATGGATGGTTAATTCATGGCGGTTTGACTTATGAGTAAATAAAAATATTATTGTCATCCCAATTTCGTAAGGTTGATATTTATATCAAATAACAAACACTCCTTTCGATATGAATATCGAACCTACGAAAGCCCATACTTTATATCAACGGTAAAAACACATCCGTTTCTTGTTCAAATTCACCTACTTGAGGCATCATTTTTATATATTGAAAATAAACAGGAAAGTCTCTTAAATTTTCTCCACTTTTAGGTAACCATTGATCGTATAAATACAACACTACTTTTTCAATGTCGTCGGTAGATCCAAAGTATTTAATCCGCGCACATTTACCTGCTGGTATTGTTTTTTGTTTGATATGAGTTGTTAGTTCTGATTTATCATTGCTTACATCTAAGTTTTTAAACAATTCTGCACACACATCAAATCTAAATTCTTCAGCCGATACTGAACTTGGATCATCATATATAAGTCCAAAAGTACGCGATTTACTGGGTGGCAAATGATGTTTTTTTCTCCAGCTAATAAATTTTTGTACACTATGCATTAACATAGAGGGAGCACCTCTATGCTCAAGTACCGCTATATCGGTTTGTTTAAAATCAATTATTTCAACATTCATTGTTAGTTTCCTATTATGTACTTTAAATGGATGCTGTTTATTTGATATATCAAAACACATCCAATTGGGTTGCTGTCTAAATTTTGAAGGTGTTAATTGGGTTTGTATTTTAAACACTTTGCTAAACGACTTTGATGACTGAAAACCTGCATTTAAGGCTATATCTAATATATTTAGATCTGCTGAAATACTAGCTCGTAAGCCGATTTTTTTAAGCGTAAAAACTTCACAAACTGTATTAAATTAAAACCAAAATAACTCTTAAATTGGCGATGAAAATGAAACTTTGATAAACAGCCTATTAACGCTAATGCGTCTACATCTAATGGATCGGATAGATTATTTTCTATATACGTCAATACTTCATCTAGCTTATTTATGTTTGTTTTCATGTTGTATCCGCTTATTTATAGTCAAAGTATAACCAATTGGTTTTTATAATCCTGTTTGAAATTGCTGTTCTTGATGGGGTATGTTTAATATTAAAAGTGTTTTCCTTATTAACAGGTATAATCCAATAAATAATGGATATTCACTGTAGACTAGTGCTTTTCTGCCCATTCAATTAACGAGATAACCCTATGAAAATTATTATTATCACACTATTAACTAACCTTATTTTAATTTCATCGGCTATGGCTGTGGATTCTACAAACTCATCTTATGGAGCGGGTAGTTTGGTCGGCAAGATATTTATGGGTGTATTATTATTTTTGATTGTTAAAAAATATGTGTTTAAGAAATAATGATACACATTTCATTCAGCACATAAAAAAGCCAGCTATTTAAGCTGGCTTTATTTATCAAAATTGTTTTCGACTAATTTTAAATGCTGCTGTTATACCTAACAATAAAAATAACCAATCCATCCAATCAAATTCTAATTTGATAATAACAAAGGTAGGAAAATCTAAAATAAGCCCTTCTAAAAACAATGGAAAGTCATCTAACCACTGGTTATATCCTGGTGGATTTAAAACTAACTCATCAAAATATGGCTTAACATTTACATAAAGATAATCGTAAATATCATCAATTGGTACAGTGTCTATATTATAACCTTCAGATTGAGCACCTGAAATCATAATATTTTTAAATTGTGTTTCATCATTTATTAAAGCTAAAAATTCTTCTGAATCATTTATCATCTCATAATAAAACTGCTTTAATGCTTCTTCAGGTATATAACTAATTACTTCATTCATTTCGATAATTGCAAATTCTTTTTCTGCTTCTGCCGTTAAATACTTCCCACCCATTATTGAACATAATGCAAGCACAGCACATACGATACTTAAATCTTTTCCTCTTTTATTAAAAAACGAAGCTGCTGATCCAATCAACGAACCAATAATTATCGCTACCCATGCAATTTCATAATTGACACTAATTGCGATAGTTTTCCATACGATGGCACCTATTAAAGCAACAACGGCGCCTGCAATATATGGTAACCCAGCAAAACCTTCATGTTCTTCTACTGCATTAGAGTTATCTAAATCGTCTGGTTTATTAAACTGCTGATATTGAGTATTTGTTTCTTCTTCGGCTTTTTCTTGTGCCATTTTATTTAAAACTTTTTGGATATATACCCCACAACTAATACATTGAGGGTTTGTGTCTTGAACCATCAAACATTTTGGACATTCTATTTGCCCTTGATTTAAGTTTGATGATTGCTCAATAGGTGTAGAGGGTGCAAATTGATCCTCTAACCCCACTACGGATAGTCCTGCAAATGAAGTGGCGAAGTTATCGTTTTTTGTTTGTTTGTTATTGTCAGGATCTGGACTATTTTTTTCTTGGTGGCCTGTATTTTCTTGGTTTTCAGTGTTTTCTTGGTTTTCAGTGTTTCCTATAATGGGTTCCAGTGCCAAATTACTAAAAACAAATTCGGGTTGTTCACACTCAAGCTTAATGACCAAACCAATTTTCTCTAATTGACGTTTATAAGTATTTGCACGTGTTTGTGTTAGGTCCTTCTTTATTATTTTATTTGGAGCTAAAAATGTGGCTGCTTTTTCTGGGCTAATTTTAAATAATTTTGCGAAGCCTTCTTCAACTTTTATTAAGTTAAAATCTGAATGCACTTCACCGGTATAAATTACCTTATAGGACGTTTCCATAGCTGTCTCTCAATGACATATTTTTTGTTAGGCGCAATATATAGAATATCACCTTCAATTTAAATAGCATTAATAAAAATAGTTTTAATAAAGTAGGATAAAGTGACCATTTAATCTTCCAAATGACTCGGAAGACTAAATGATTAAATTGTATTTTATCTTAAACTCATAATTTTCCAATTATGTTCTTTTGCATAATCAGTTAAAGTCTCATCTGCATCCACAGCAATAGGATGTGTGACCATTTTAAGCAGCGGTAAATCGTTATGACTATCTGAATAAAAATAACTACCTTCTAAATCCATAGGATTGTTTTTAAGCCATTCATTTAATCTTGTGATTTTACCTTCTTGAAAAGATGGAGTACCACTTGGTTTACCTGTGTATTTACCATCAACTTGTTCACATTGGCTTGCAATCAAATCATCAACCTTTAGCTCTTTTGCAATGGGCCCTGTCACAAATTCATTTGTGGCTGTAATGATCAATAAATAGTCACCTTGATCACGATGTTTTTTAAGCAATACCTTCGCTTTATCTAACATCATGGGGGTTATTACTGTTTGCATAAACTTGTTATGTAACTTTTCTAAAACTTCATTTGAATAAACAGCTAAGGGTTTTAAGCAAAAATTCAGGTATTCGTTGATGTCTAACACACCATTTTTGTAATCTAAATAAAATTGATGATTGGCTATTTCATATTCTTTTGCGTCAACCATGTTCTCATCAATTAAAAAGTTACCCCATGCATGGTCACTGTCGCCATTAATTAACGTATTATCTAAATCAAAAATAGCTAAAGCCATTGAATTTCACCTTCCAAAAAACACTAACGATACTCATCAAAGCCTTAATAAACAACAATTTACGTAATTTGTTAACAATTACTTGGTGTTTTATTCTTATTATGGAAGAATGGCAGTAATAAAAAATTATAAGGGCTAGGATATGATAGATGCCGATGGTTTTAGACCCAATGTCGGTATTATTTTGGCCAATGCTAAAGGGCAAGTGCTTTGGGCTAGAAGAGTTGGACAGGATGCATGGCAATTTCCACAAGGTGGCATACATTCAAACGAAACTCCTACTCAAGCTATGTACCGAGAACTTAATGAAGAAGTCGGTTTAAACCCTGAAGATGTTAAAATAATCGCTTGTACACGAGGTTGGTTAAAATACCGACTACCCAAAAAGATGGTGAGATATCAAAATTTACCAATCTGTATTGGGCAAAAACAAAAATGGTTTTTACTACAAATAGATTGCCCTGATAGCTCAGTTGATCTAAATTTAGGTAAGACTCCAGAATTTGATGGCTGGGACTGGGTAACTTATTGGTATCCGTTAGCTCAAGTGGTCTCATTTAAAAAAGACGTATATAGACAAGCTTTAAAAGAACTTGCACCTAGAATGCATTCGATAACACATACAAACGGCTAATTAATGTTAAAGATTTTACGCAAGATTGTACAAGAAGTTGGTAATACAGGGGACCTAGATTCCATCCTGCATTTAATTACCTTGCGCGTAAAACAAAGTCTTGAAGTCGATGTTTGTACTTTATTCTTGTTTGACTTCGAAAATCGACGTTATGTTTTGATGTCAACTGATGGACTTAACAAACGTGCTATTGGTCAGGTCTCGTTAGGTGAAACAGAATGGATTATAGGATTAGCAGGTAGCCGTGAAGAACCTATTAACTTAGAAGATGCTCAAGGGCACCCTGATTTTCATTATTTACCTGGTATTGGCGAAGATGAATTTAAGTCAATGTTGGCTGTGCCAATTATTCATCAACGTAAAGTGTTGGGGGTTTTGGTCATTCAAAACCACGAAACACGTAAATTTAATGAATCCGAAGAAGCCTTTTTAGTTACTCTGTCAGCTCAAATTGCAGGTAACATTGCACAAGCTGAAGCATCAGGTGTGGTTGAAGGTAAGCATTTCTCCGGTCAAGTTGCCACCAATTCGCGTTTTGACGGGGTGCGCGGCGCTTCTGGTATGGCAATAGGTAAAGCCTATGTTTGCACTCCCGCTGCCGATTTAAAATCAGTCACACTTAAAAAAGCCATTGATGACATTGATGCAGAAGAACAAGCCTTTATGGTGGCACTTGATGCCGTTCGTGAAGATATTGCTAAAGCAGGCGAACGATTATCTGATGCATTAAGACCCGAAGAGCAAGCATTATTTGACGTGTACTTAGGCATGTTAGAAGACCACGCTATAGGTGGCGAAGTGGTTAAACATATTCGTGATGGTAACTGGGCACAGGGTTCTTTGTGTATGGTTATCAAAAATTACGAACAACATTTCTCAGAAATGGAAGACGCTTATTTACGTGAACGCGCTTCTGATATTCGTGACTTAGGTCAACGTGTATTAAGCCACTTACAAACCAATCATGCTGTACCCACTGAAATCCCATATGGCGCAGTTGTTATTGGCGAAGAAATCAACCCTACGATGCTTGGTGAGTTTCAAGCGCGTAATGTGGTTGCATTAGTATCCATGCAAGGCTCCGCAAATTCGCATATTGCTATTTTGTCACGCGCAATGGGTATTCCAACGGTTATGGGTGCCGTCGATTTACCACTACGAGCCTTAGCAGGCAAAGAATTAGTAGTGGATGGGTATTCTGGTCACGTGTATGCCAACTTAACACCAGAAAAACGTCAATATTACACAAATCTTGTTGAAGAAGAAAAAGTCTTAGTTAAAGGCCTTGAAAACTTAAAAGATAAACCGGCTATTACTCCTGATGGCCATAAAATGTCATTAGTTGTAAATACAGGTTTAATGAGTGATGTGGTTCGCTCTCAAGACTTAGGCGCTGAAGGTGTGGGTCTTTATCGTACCGAAGTACCGTTTATGACATTTGGTCGTTTTCCATCTGAAATCGAACAAGCTGAAATTTATCGCCAGCAATTATCAATATTTGCTCCCCAAACAGTAACCATGCGCACCCTAGATATTGGTGGTGACAAATCATTACCTTATTTACCGATTAAAGAAGACAACCCATTTTTAGGATGGCGTGGTATTCGTATCACTCTTGATCACCCTGAGATCTTCTTAGTGCAATTAAGAGCGATGTTACGTGCTAGTGAAGGCTTAAATAATTTAAAAATCATGTTACCTATGATTACTTCAATCAGCGAGTTACAGGCAGCCAAATATTTAATTCATCGTTCAATCAATGAATTACGTGAAGACGGATTAGAAATTGTTGAACCTGAAGTAGGTGTTATGATTGAAGTACCTGCAGCTGTATATCAGGCGCATCATTTAGCTAAAGAATGCGACTTTTTATCAGTGGGTTCAAACGATTTAACACAATATATATTAGCGGTAGATCGAAATAACCCTCGAGTAGCTGAATTATATTCATCATTACACCCCGCTGTATTGATGTCGTTAAAACACATTATCGAACAAGCTAAAAGATCGGATACTCCAGTAAGTGTTTGTGGTGAAATTGCAGGTGACCCTATTGGTGCCATTTTATTAATGGGCATGGGTTACAAAAAACTATCAATGAACGCAGCGAGTTTATTAAAAATCAAAGCAGTCATTCGTGAAACCAGTTTAGAGTTCGCACAAAACTTAGTTGAAAAAATAGCCGATCTTGATGATGAATCGATTGTTCAAGCTGTGATTAAAGCAGAGTTAAAACGATCCAATATGGATCTTAAGCACTTTGGAATACGCGATAATAACTAAACTACAAATAATAAAAAAGGCGCTAAGCGCCTTTTTTATTGCCTTGTTTTTACATTATCGCACCCCTAAAATAGACGACATACTAAAATATTCTTCTTTTTCAACTTTACTGACAAACATATTTAAGCAAAACCTATTTGATATTTACCCAATACTTTTTTGACTGGGATCCAGCACCCGTTTGGTTATGTCATTGCTAATACCTTGGGAACTGACTTTTATTAATTCACTTGTTTTATACCAGTGACGAATAGTATTTACGACCCATTTATCAACCCGAGTAGCAAAATTAATTACGCTATAGTTTTAATATATTGATAATTATCCCAACTGACCTTTTATTGATTTTACCAATTTACAAAGATTCCAATAAAACCTAAAATCCAACACCTCGTTATTTCTTTAATTTACTAAAATATCAAGGGTCTGAAAAATTTAAATCTGAAATGGCATTCAGAATTAATTCTATTGTATTTTTAAGCTGTTTTTCTTCGTAAACCTTAGCCTCTATAGCACCCCAAATTGGTTTTGGCCAAAGCGCATCCAATTTAAAACGAGCCACCACATGCACATGTAATTGATTAACCACATTACCGATTGCGGCAATATTCATTTTATCGGCTTGAAAAGCGTTTTTTAAACGAAGTGCGATTTGATTGGTTTCAAGAGTTAACTGCACTTGGTCTGCTTCACTTAATTCAAACAACTCACTGATATTTTCTTGTTTAGGCACTAATATTACCCAAGGAAAATTTGCGTCTTTATTTAATAATAAATAGTTTAGTTTTGACTGTGCCAACAATACACAATCTTGTTTTAAACGATCGTCTAGCATTTTTTAACTCCAAAAAATCTTAAATACTTATTATCGATTTTAAAAACCAATTTAAATTAGTTATTAAATAAACAAACCGATATTTGTATTCAAACAATGTTATTTGTCTTTTTCAAAACAGCTTAATGAATATTAAAGGCGATGATAAATATTCACCTCACATCATGACTTAATAACAGAAACAACAACATTTTAGACTGTACCCTAAAGCCATAAACGCCCTCCCTAATAGAACCAGCATTCTGACACACACAACAATTACTATCACCCCATCAATAAATAATCGGCTAAAAACTGGCAAATTCTTTTTTATCGGGGTAATATTAATTTATATTATTATCGGGGTAAAAATAAATGAAACAATATATTGCAAAAACCACAACCAATACATGGATTACTGGCGACTGGTATAAAATGGTAGAGAGCTGTTATGACAGTTGTCGTGCGGGGAATGAACCTTTTATTGTTGAATGTGATGAAATAAAACGCATTGATGCACCTTGGCATTTATCTAAAGAAAAAGTGTTGGAATCTCAAATTAAACCCGACAAACCTAAACGTGGTCGCCCCAAATTAGGAGTTAGCTCAAAAGAAGTCACATTATTACCTAAACATTGGCAATGGTTGTCGATTCAACAAGGTGGTGCATCGGCGTCTATTCGTAAATTAATTGATGCAGCCATGAAAACATCACCAAAATCGGATCTTATTTTAATTAACCAACAAAAATTGGATCAGTTTTTATACGGCAGTATGGGAGATCAAACAGGTTTTGAACAAGCCAGTCGTGCTATTTATCAATTAAATAAAATCGAGTTTTTAAGTGCGATTAATTCTTGGAATTCTCTGCTTAAAACATTCATTATCAAAAAATTTGAAGAGTTAGAGTTGTGAGTAAACAAACCCAACAACTCGGTGAAGAACAAATCAAACAACTATTTTTTAAAATGGCCATTCCGATTATTTTAGGTCTAATTGTGTGTGTGTGTGGGGGGGTGCACTCGTTCCGGCGGGACCCCCTCCCCCCAAATAATCCACCTCTGACTTTCGATTCCGGTGGTCCCAAATAATTCCCAAAGATGG
>JALJPK010000056.1 GCA_022968985.1 Pseudomonadales bacterium
ACTGGAAAGTTAACTCAAAAAATCAACTAATCCAGTAATATCTAACTCTGTCATAACTAACCCAATAACAATTTATCATCATCAAGCTCTTCTTGATTGTCTTTTACTTTTGAAAACAACGCTAATAGATCTTTAACTTCCAAACCTTCACGCTCCTTACCAGAAAGATCAAATACAATCTTACCTTCATGTAACATCAATGTACGTGTACCGTACTCTAGGGCTTGTTTCATTGAATGAGTAACCATAAGCACAGTGAGTTGTTTCTCTGCGATGATTTCGTTGCTGATTTTTAATATTAAAGCCGCTGTTTTTGGATCTAACGCCGCGGTATGTTCGTCTAATAATAGGATTTTACTTGGCTGTAATGCCGCCATTAATAATGAAACCGATTGCCTTTGGCCACCTGACAACAATCCCATTTCACTTTTTAAACGATCTTCTAAACCTAAATCTAGACGCTGTAATTGAATTTTGAATAATTCACGTAGTTGATTATTGACAGCTAACTTAAATCCACCTTTTTTGCCTCGACCATAAGCTAATGCCAAATTTTCTTCTACGGTTAAATTTGCACAGGTACCCGCTAATGGGTCTTGAAATACCCTAGCAACGTCTTTGGTGCGTTTATTAGCTTGTAATTTTGTGACGTTTTTATCGGCAAAAAACAATTCACCTCTGTTAGGTAATATATCACCGGCAATACAATTTAATAATGTTGATTTTCCCGCGCCGTTTGAACCAATTACACTGACAAACTGCCCGACCTCTATTTCAAGATCTATACCTCTTAAGGCTTTTTTTTGTGCTGCCAATCCAGGATTAAACGTAACGTGTATATTTTGACATTTAATCATTTTAACTCTCCCTGTCTATTTTTGCCGCTTGCCTGGCTTTAAAATCATTTTTTAGTTTAGGTAAAATCAAAGCAAAACTGACCAAAATGGCGGTAATCAACTGTAAATCTGAGCTTTTAAGACCAATCGCATCGGCATTTAAAGCTAACGATACTGCTAATCGATATAATATTGAACCTAATACACAGCTTACAATAATAACTAACATCAATCGGCTGGGTAATAATGTTTGACCGATAATTACCGCAGCCAGCCCCACTACTATCACACCAATGCCCATTGTTGAATCCGCAAAACCATTGGTTTGTGCAAACAATGCCCCAGCCAAAGCAACCAAACCATTTGATAACGCCAATCCCACATATACTTTTTGATTGATATTAATGCCATTAGCTTGTGCCATTCTTTTATTTGAGCCCACTGCACGCATTGCTAAGCCGTATTGTGTATTTAAAAACCAGATAATTAACGCGGATATTATTAATACAATCACAAAAAGTACAATGACATTCATATACATATTAGATAAACCAAATACAGAAAATGGCGTTAAAATGGTTGGCTCCATAATTAATGCTACGTTTGGTTTACCCATTATTCGTAAATTGATTGTGTATAAGGCGGTCATGGTTAAAATACTGGCTAAAAGATGCAAAATATTAAATTTTAAATTAAGCCATGCTGTAACCAATCCAGCAGCTGCACCTGCAAATGTCCCCATTAATGTCGCTAAATAAGGGTCAAACCCAGACACAATAGCTGTAGCTGTGACAGCAGCACCCAAGGTAAAACTTCCGTCACCGGTTAGATCAGGAAAATCCAATATTCGAAAGGTAATGTAAACACCGATGGCGACCAGAGCATAAATCAGCCCGATCTCCAAAGTGCCCATAAACGCATATAAAGACATTATTCTATAATTTCAGTGGCACGAGCCATCACTGATTCAGGGATTGTAACTCCCATTTTTGCAGCCATGGTAGGGTTAACAAATAAACTGGTTCCCTCAGCCATTTTAACGGGAATGTCCCCTGCTTTTGCACCGTTTAGAATTTGTATAACTATCAACCCAGTTTGGCGGCCTAAATCAAAATAGTCGTAACCAACTGCTGCAATCACTCCGCGTTTTACTGAGGCTGTGTCAGCAGCAAAAACAGGAATTTGTGCATCCACACCTACTTTTATAACCGACTCTAACGCACTAATAATAGTGTTATCTGTAGGGCAATAAATGGCGTCTACTTTACCTACTAACTGCTTGGTTGCTAACATCACATCACTTGATTTAGGTGCTGCCGATTCAATCACTTTAATGTGCATATACTTCGCAACTACTTTTAATGCTTCAATAATCACCACTGAGTTAGATTCACCTGGATTATACGGTATACCGATTGTTTTAAGTTTTGGATTAAATTCTCTCATTAATAACAAATGTTGCCTTACGTTTACCATGTCTGAAAGACCCGTGACATTAGCCCCTGGTTTTTCCAAATTGCTTACAAGTTTAGCGCCCAGTGGATCTGTCACGGCAGAAAAAACAACCGGTATATTGCTGCCTTGGGATGCTGATACCATGGCTTGAGCTGACGGAGTGGCAATAGCAACAATTACATCAGGTTGTTCACCCATTAATTTACGCGCAATTTGTGCTGCTATAGCAGGTTGGCCTTGTGCACTTTCGTAAGTGAATTTCAAATTACTATCATCGTAACCATTTTCTAATAACACTTCTAAAATACCATCTCGTACTGCGTCTAATGCAGGGTGTTCAACAATAGCGGTAGTGGCAACGTGTACTATTTTTGAAAATACAATTTGGGGAAACAGAAGGCTTGCGACCAATACACCGCCCGTTATTAATTTTGATTTTATTATATTTCTAATACTCATGTGTACTCTCCTAAAGTGATACTTTTAATAATTGTTTTCTTAACAAGAAATTATAGATCACTGTTAAACTTATACCCATTATGGCTTACATAAATATTGTTTTTGTTTAGTTACAGTTTAGAAATGCAATGTTTGAATACAGAATTCATTAAGTGTGGTTAATCAAGGATTCAAAACTATTCCCCATAACCGTTGTCCTATCAAACTCACCAACCCAGATTATATTTTGTTTAAATTTTTGTAGTTATTTGTGTAGTTATTTGTGTAGTTACTTGCTTAGTTACTGACAAAACGAAGCAATGCTAAAAAATGATTATTTAACATCTTTGAATTTTAAATAGGTTTAGAGTGAGAAAAAATCATATTCACTTTAAAACGGCAGCGAAAACGTCAGAAGTGTTGTTTTAATATTTAACAAAAAGAGTTGTTATGCCGATTTCATTTAAAAACAAAAGCACATTAATAGTTATATTTATTTGCGTTTTTATATTTTTATTATTCATTTTCATTAAGCGCTTAAATCAAATCGAGTTAACTTCGGTTATTAAAACTAAACTCAACACATCTAATCTAGAAGTTGATAAAAAATTATTAAATCGTTTTAAACTGTATAATCAAGCTTATCAAGACACCCTAACTTTTGATTTAAAAACCCAATCTAATCCACAGTTAAATTCTCCACTATTTAAGTTTTTCGAAGAAAACATTTTGCAGTTTAATAAATCAAACAAATACACCCCCAATAAAAGATTCTGTGATTTGGAAAACTCTACAAATATAAAGTTAATTGATCGAAAACAAACAACTGAAATGAACATTTCTAATATCTATTATTCATTACAAGATTACAAAAACTTAGTTATTTTTAAACCCATGAAATTAAGCCAATCCAAACAACTCTCTGGGGATTATCTTAAATTTAATGATTTGATTTGATTTGATTTGATTTTCCTTAAAAAGAAAGGATTGGGTATTGAAATTTATAGCACCCAAAACAACAAAAAAATCGCGCTTGGTTTTTTACAGATTCCAGGATTAAATGAAATTAAAATCAGTGGGTCTACATTAAAAGTAAAGGCACTATTTTTTGAAATTGATTTCAGCTTAAATTTGCAGAATATTTTAGAAATTACGTTTTTTGAAGTATCACCATTAATTGATACACCCAAAAAACTCTCTTTACAAATTCCGCAAAAAAACAAAACTTATTTTGATTCTGCTTGCCCCCCAAATCAAGGGGTTGTTTGTGTACCTAATAGACGTACATTAAAGTTAAGTTCTTGTTTTGCAGGGGTTGGCTGTATCAATAACAACTTTAATATTAAAACTATGAATAACAGAGAAAATGGATTGTTGTTTGATGAACAAAAAGGAATATTATTTGGATACAAGGTAGATAAAATAGTCACAACTGTTTGCAGTATATTTGAACCCACTAAACGGCATATGCTTATACGCACCCCTGTTTATTTATAAACACGGTAATGGTTCAACCTTAAAAATAGGTAGTTACAAAAAATAAATATTAAGTCAGTTAAAGTGTGGTCGCCAGACAATACAAACATTTGTATTGTCTGAGCTACTACAAGACAAAATTTAGTTTCAGTCTATTGATGAGAATCATTTATTGTAAAATCTTAAATTAGTCACAAATAAAAACCATCTTCTAACATAGATATAAGATTACAAACTAATTATTACTCAACAACACACATTTTATCACGTCGAATTTCAATTTCATTTGCGAAGTTTGTTTCTTTATTTTCCAAGTCTTGTAACTCTGCTATTAACGATTTTGAAAGTTTCGTTTTTAAAATAGGAATTATTTTCAAACCTAATGCACACCAAGCTTCACCTTCGTTTCGAGTACTCCTTGATGCATAAGCATCTTCTGCAGACCAACATTGTCTTAAGAATGCATCAGGGTCTCCAATGGCTAATGATTGTTGATCCATTTCATTAATACGAGTTACTATACTGTAATCAAATTTTGATTGACTAATTTGTGCTCGCTCACGCTCAATTTCATTGTATAACCTATCAGCCTCTGCTTTTTTTTGAGGGTCTTGAGTGAAACAAGTGTATCCAAAATTACGTTCAAGGTTCGATACTTTTGAACTTTCTGTTACTGTCGATTGTTGATTTATTGAAGATGTAGAAGATGTAGATTGGCAACCAAGCATTAAAAGTATACTGGTTATTAGTAATGTAGATATTGGTTTTAATTTGTTTTTCATATTATTCCTAAAATTAGATTGTTGGATTATTTGATATGGTTTGATTTAAAAACTAATTGTATTTTAGCTCTTGGGGTCAGATCATTTTTATTTAATACCGCTAATATGTTAACAAATTAATAATACTGAAACGACCCTAATTGATATTTAGCCTTTTGCTTTTGCATTCAATATCAAAGTTTGTACATCTTTGGTTGATATTGGGTCATGGCTTATAAACTGAAATCTGCTTTGTGTAATATCGTCAGTTGATGTTGTTTGGGTCATCACATTATCGACAGCATTAATGATTAATACCTTATTTTTTGTTTTTATCAATGCTTTAATTCGAATGATATCTATGTCCATTAACTCATTTACAATTTCAATTTCATCAAAGTGATACGACTCATCAAAAATAAAACCTAACGCATAAAAACCTTCTACATTCTGCTCAAAAACCTGTATTGGTTTTGAGGATTGTTGGCTTTGATATTCCATAAAATCAACAGACTCGGCTGTTTGTTTTTGAGGGTTTAATAAAAGGTTTAATTTAGGTTTAAGTGATTTTGAATTAGGTCGATATTTGTCCAACAAGTTTTCATCAATCTTGCCTTGTATCGTTTTAACCAATAAATTTGGCTGAATAAACTGTTGGTCCATCCAAGTTTCAAATAATTTAATATCTTCATCAACAAACACATCTTGTTTATTACACACTATCACATCCGCTACCTCTATTTGTGTGCGGTATAAATCATGTTCTGCGTACCTTTTGTCTTGTACTTTACGTGGATCAACCACTGTAAACACAGTTTGTAATTCTATAAAAGGACGATCCATCAATTGAGTGATAATTTGTTTTGGATGACCAAGCCCTGTTGGTTCAATTAAAAGCCTGTCAGGGGATCTATCTTGTTGTTTAAGTAGTTGCACTAAAGCCACTTGAAATGGCACTCCGTTTGCGCAACACAAACATCCACCAGCTATTTGGCTAATTTGGATCTGACCCTTTTTAGGATTATTAGCAGGGTTTTGCTTATTGTTTTGCTCAATAGTCGCTTCTATAATTTGCTCATCAAGCCCTACCTCACCAAACTCATTTATCAATATTACCCAGTATTCATCGTTATCTTTATTACTTAATAACGATTGAATTAACGTAGATTTACCCGAACCCAAAAAACCAGTGATGATATTGGTTGGTACCGGTTTAATTTGAGTGGTTTTTGAAAATTTTAGTGATGACATAAAAAGGATTTCAATAAGTAAGTAAATTGAGGATGATTTTAGGGTTTACAGGTTATATTTTAAGTTTTTAGCAAACATTATCATGTTAGAGATGTGTTTAAATATACTATGAATTAAACATGTCACTATTAACGATTACATTTTAGATCTAAACCGTTATACAAACCCAAAAATGACGACTGCGTTAATGTCATTATTTTGGTGGATTCTTGTTGGCCTACTGGAAGTAAACTATCAGTATCAAACATTGATTCGTAAAATGACGACTTTAAGCTTTGAATTGAGCTAGCAACAACGGTTTGATAAAGTGTATTATTTTGTATGAACCAAGTTTGATCCACCTTTACGTCATAGGCCAAATTCATTCCAATAGCAGCATTTTGCACTTTAACTAACCCTCTGCCTTTAGCACTTTTATCTTTAGAAAAACTATTTTGCATCGTAATCGACATAGTCATCCCCACCAATTCCACATCAATAAAACAATTCCAATCACCTAATATAAGTTCAGAATAATTCGCTTTTGACGTTTTAGAGACACTACACAAGCCTATTATTAGAGTCGAGATAATAAGTGGTTTTAAATTCATAATTAGTTCTCTCAGCTATTAATTTAATGACGACAATAAATCCATCAACGTATGAAGGTCTTTTTAGTAAATTTTGAATAATTTTATGTTTATTGATAATCACTTTTACAATACAACAAAAGTTTGTTTGAACACACAATTAACTGTAAATCAGTATTGACTTAATTTGAGCCAAAAAAAATCCCTCAACAGAGGGATTAAAATCTAAATAACGTTATCTTACACAATTAAACTCTTGTGCATCAGACATTATACGTAATGTAGAATCGTTTAATTCTAAGATTTCTACGGATTCTGTTTTTCCAATAGGTAATAAATCTTTTTCAGCAAACATGACATCAAAAGGTGACTCTTTTAAGCTCTCTACTTTTCCACCTGTAATAGTTTCGTAAATATAACTACCTTCAATGTACCAAGTAGACTCAGCTTCAACACTAAATGCTACATCCAAGCCCATTGCTTCATTAGCTACTGCTATTGTACCTACCGCACTGTTTGTTCCATCTTTTAGGTAATTTTGTATAATATTCAAATCCATACTCATACCTTGTTCAGTCATAGAGAAATCGCAATCCCATTTGCCTAATATTAATTCAGACTTATTGGCAGAAGATAATAAAACAACACAAGTTAGTGATGTGATTGCTAATGATGCAGCTATTTTTTTCATATTCATGGTTTTATCCTAATTTAAGTATCATTGTTAAGTGTCTTATTATATTAGAAAATACTGATAAACGGTAGAGGGTATGAGCTGGGGCTATAACATTGGTTATGTGAAACAGTTGATGTTGAGACTATATTCTTCCAAAGTTAATTAAATGAACGCTCTATTACCCACATTTATTGTTAAAGGCCAAAAAAACATTCAAAATAAACCGCAAAACAACAACTTTTTAGAATACCTGAAGAATACTGATTCCCGATTTAATTTTTGTATGTCTTTCTTTTTAAAAGGTTTTCGACCTGAAATCACAAAATCACCCACTTAATAGGAAAATAATTGGACTATATAACTAAAAAACCTTAAAAAACCTTCAGTTCTACTTGTCTGGAATAAGCGCAAACGCGATAATACGCCATCTTTTTATCTTGTAGTGTTAGTTATGGTTGCCGAGTATCTTACTTTATTGGTCAGCATCATTTTAGTGAACAACTTTGTGTTAGTTCAATTCTTAGGTTTATGCCCATTTATGGGGGTTTCGAATAAGCTTGAAACCGCTATTGGTATGGGGCTGGCTACCACTTTTGTTTTAACGTTGTCATCCGTATTGGCGTACCTAGTTTATAACTGGTTACTTGTGCCCCTTGGTTTAGAGTTTTTACAAACTATTTCGTTTATTTTGGTGATTGCTGTGGTTGTACAGTTCACTGAAATGGTGGTTAAAAAAACCAGCCCACTTTTGTATCGTGTTTTGGGTATTTTCTTACCTTTAATCACCACTAACTGCGCGGTATTAGGTGTTGCGTTATTAAATGTTAAAAACAACCATTCGTTTATTCAATCATTTTTGTATGGTTTTGGTGGTGCAATAGGATTCTCTCTTGTGCTGATTTTGTTTTCTGCAATGCGTGAGCGCATTAATCAAGCCGATGTACCTAAGCCCTTTAAAGGCAGTGCAATTGGTATGATCACAGCAGGCATCATGGCTTTAGCCTTTTTAGGTTTCAGTGGTTTAGTTCCGGCATAACCCGTTTTAGTGCCAGTATTGTCTGGCAAAGGAAATTATTTAGATGTTATTTACATTATCCGTCAGCGCTTTAGTTTTATTGTCTTTAGCGTTTGGTGCCCTTTTAGGTTTTGCAGCCATTCGATTTAAACCCGAAGGCGACCCTATTATTGATGAAATTGATGCGTTATTACCACAAACCCAGTGTGGCCAATGTGGTTTCCCTGGTTGTAAACCTTACGCTACTGCAATTGCTAATGGCGAAGACATCAATAAATGCCCACCAGGTGGACAGGCAACCATTGATACCATTGCGGTTTTATTAGATGTTGAACCGATGTCACTTGATGCTGAGCACGGCGAAGAAAAAGCAAGAACCGTTGCGGTTATTCGTGAAGACGAATGTATTGGTTGCACAATATGTATTCAAGCTTGCCCAGTTGACGCTATTTTAGGCGCACAAAAACAGATGCATACAGTGATTGAATCAGAATGTACCGGTTGTGATTTATGTGTTGAACCCTGCCCGGTTGATTGTATTGATATGGTGCCTGTGGCAACCACGTTGCAATCATGGCATTGGGACCAACCAAAAATGGGTGTTGAATTGATTCCAGCCAAACAGATTTCAAGTGAGACGCATTGATGAGTGAATTAAATAATACCAATCAACAATTTTATGCGTTACCTGGTGGCGTTCATCCACCTGAAAATAAAGCGCAGTCTAATCAACAGCCTATTCAAGCAGGTCCGATTCCTGATGAGTTGGTATTACCTTTATCGCAACACATTGGCGCACCGTCTAAAGTGATTGTTGAAATTGGCCAAAAAGTATTAAAAGGTGAATTAATTGCCCGCAACGATGGGTTTATATCAGCCAATATTCACGCACCTACTTCGGGCACAATCAGTGCAATTGAACAACGTCCTATTGTGCATCCGTCGAGTATGGATGCGATGTGTATCATTATTGAGCCTGATCATTACGACACTTGGACAAATCGCTCACCAATACTTGATTTTAAAACGTTAACAAATGCACAGTTAGTAGAAAAAATACAACAAGCGGGCATCATTGGTATGGGCGGCGCGGGGTTTCCTACCCATGTTAAGTACCCTACTAAAACCGATAATATTGATACATTAATTATCAACGCAACCGAATGTGAACCGTATATTACAGCGGATGATCGTTTGATGCGTGAACGTGCTGACGGCATTATTAAAGGCATAGAAATTTGCCAACAAATATTAAGCCCTAAACAAGTATTTATTGGGATTGAAGACAATAAACCTGAGGCAGTTAAAGCCTTAGAAGCCGCGGTTCTAAAAAGTGAATCAAATAACATCAGTGTTCGAGTATTCCCTACCAAGTACCCTTCTGGTGGCGAAAAACAACTGGTTTATATTTTAACGGGTAAAGAAGTACCTAAAGGTGGTTTACCTAGCCAAGTGGGTATTGTGTGCCAAAACATCGGTACTATTTATGCCATTTACGATGCAGTAATGAACGACAATGCGTTAATTAGCCGAGTAACTACGGTTACTGGTGATGCTGGAGGTGAATTAGGCAACTATGAAATACTCATAGGTACTCCAATTAACGCCCTGCTATCCCATGTAAAGTGGAATGAAAAAAGCGCCCAACGTGTAATTATTGGTGGCCCTATGATGGGTTTCACCGCACAAAACTTGTCAGCGCCGTTAGTTAAAAACGCCAACTGTTTATTAGTGCCTAAAAAGAAAGAACTAGCCAAACAGAATCCAGCGAATCCATGTATTCGTTGTGGGCAATGTGAACAAGTATGCCCTGCTGGTTTATTACCACAGCAATTACATTGGTACGCAAAAAATGACGATTTCGAAAAAGCCAAACTAGCTAACTTAGCCGACTGCATAGAATGTGGGGCTTGCTCGTTCGTATGCCCATCTCAAATTCCATTGGTACAGTTTTACCGTTACGCCAAAGGTAAAATTCGTGAAGAAGATCGTGCACACGCAGAAGCGGAACGTGCAAAAGCCCGTTTCGAAGCACGCCAAGCAAGATTAGACATTGTTGCGGCTGAAAAAGCAGAAAAACGTAAAATACGTGCCGAAAAAGCAGCACGATCAGCCAAAGCCAAAAAAACTGGCACTGTGCCTGATGCGGATTTAATTGCAAAAGCAAGGGCCAAAATTGAAGCAGGTAAAGCTGCTAATTCGTCTATTGTAGCCCCTATAATTGATTTGGTATCTCTTGAACAAACATTAGAAAAAGCCAAAACCAAAGTAATAACAACAAAAAAGCGTATTGAAGATTCAAAAGTAAGTGCACCTGAAATGATTGATGCATTAGAAATTGCTCTAGGTAAATTTGTTGATAATGCTAATAAAGCACAGATAACATTTGATGAAGCTAAAAAAGCTGGAACTAATACTGCTCAAATAGTGGATCCAAAAACCACAGCGATTACTAATGCAGATAACTTTGAATGCATCGAAAGCCTAACGGCCAAAGCCAATAAAGCACAAGACAAGTTAGAAAAAGCCAAACAACGTTTAGCAGATGCAAAAGAAAACACACCTGAAAAAGTAGAAATGCTAACAACTTCACTTGAAAAGTTTTCACAAAAAGCAATAGACACTCAAGCGCAACTGAAGGCTTTCACAAGTAAAGCCAATAGTAATACTAAAGCCTCTGAGCAAGTTGTTAATCAAAAAGAAGTTGAGCAGGTAGATGTTGAGCAATTACAAAATGCTTACGATCTTGCCAAACAAAAACACGAAAAAGCATTAGTACGATTAGATAATGCCAAACAAGACAAACCACATTTGGTTGATGGTTTAGAAAAAAACGTGTCGGCATTTTTGAAAAAATCTGAAGAGCTTAAAAAACACCTTGATCAAGCTGTTGCCAATGATCCACAAGCTTTGGAAAAACAAAAAAATGTGGCCAAACAAAAACTTGAAAAAGCGACCAAAAAACTAGAAAACATACTACAAAAACTCGAAGACGCAAAAGCAAACAAACCCGATTTAGTGCCCGCTTTTGAAAAAACAGTTATTTTGATGCAAACACAGTTTGAAAAAGCCAAAGCGGCGGTAACGGCACTTGAAAACTCACCTATCACGGTTCAAAGTGAACTTAATTTGTCGCAGCCTGAAATGATCGTCGAAGTGTTAGAGACTGTTGAAGAATTACAACCACAATACGATCAAGCTTTGCAAAAATATGAAAAAGCATTAGTTCGATTAGATAATGCCAAACAAGACAAACCACATTTGGTTGATGGTTTAGAAAAAAATGTATCGGCATTTTTGAAAAAGTCAGAAGATCTAAAAATAAAATTAGATCAAGCATTAAGCAATGATCCACAAGCCAAACAAAAACAGCGTGTGATATTAGAAGCAAATGCCCAAAAAGCACAAAAGAAATTAGATGTAATGCTCAGTAAACTTGAAGACGCAAAAGCAAATAATCCAGATTTAATCCCTGCTTTTGAAAAATCAGTGAAAACATTACAAACCAAATTAGATAAAGCAAACGCACAATTAAAAGAGGAAGCTTAAATGGCTTTTGTAAATATTACTTCTCCGCATGTTGTAGGCCATAACTCCGTTACTTTAATGATGGGGAAAGTATGTCTAGCCTTAGTGCCTGCATTAGTGGCCTTAACTTACTTTTTTGGTTGGGGTTATGTCATCAATGCTGTGTTGGCAGTCAGTGCCGCTGTCTTTTTTGAAGTGATCATTACGTTATTACGTAAACGCCCAATTTTGTTTGCGATTAAAGATTTAAGTGCGGTGACCACTGCGCTTTTATTAGCGTTAGCTGTTCCGCCATTTTTACCTTGGTGGGCAACAATCATCGGAATATTTTTCGCTATTGTGTTTATCAAACATTTGTTTGGTGGATTGGGTCATAACCCATTTAACCCAGCGATGGCTGCTTATGCGTTATTATTGATATCGTTTCCATTACAAATGACAACAACATGGTCAATTGCACTAACTGAAACACAATCATTGTTGTCTTTTGGAGATACCCTTACGGCTATATTCAAAAGCAGTAATATAGACAGCTACACCGGTGCAACCGTATTAGACGTGTATAAACACAATGTCGCCGCTTTAACCCAAAACGAAATCACTCAAAACCCAATTTTTGGATCGTTTGTAGCAAACGGCTGGGAATGGGTCAGTTTAATGTACTTATTAGGTGGTGTGTTTTTAATCTGGCAAAAAGTGATCACATGGCACACACCTGTCAGTGTATTAGGTGGATTATTAATCATGTCAGTATTGTTTTCTTATGATGCCGACACTAGCACAAGCATCAGTTTGCACTTTTTAGCGGGCTCTACGATGTTAGGTGCGTTCTTTATTGCAACCGACCCAGTTTCATCTGCAACCAGTAATTTAGGCAAACTGTATTACGGTGTAGGCATTGGTGTGTTGATTTATGTGTTTAGAACATGGGGACCTAACCCAGACGGATTCGCTTTTGCGGTTTTATTAATGAATTTTTGTGCACCGTTTATTGATCACTACACAAGACCACGCACTTATGGTCAAGACAAAGCCACTAGAGGTTACAAAGCATGAGTGACGATTTAGACAATAAAATAGACACACAAAACACTGACGAAACCACTGAAAAACAAGACTTAACGGTTAAACAGTCAATTTTTAGAAACGCAGTGGGTTTGGCGTTATTTGCATTTTTTACAGCAGGTTTAATCGGTATCACCCAAATTGCAACTAAACAACGTATTGAACAAAATGTGAAAGCATTTCAACAACAATCGCTTTTAGCATTAATGCAAGAGGGATTAATTGATAACGACCTGTTAGAGGATCAGCATGATTTTACACAAGGTAAATTCATCAACCTTGAGTTATTAAATATTGATCCTAAAAGCAAAGCTAAATACTTTTTAGGCTTTAAAAACGGCCAAATCAAATCCATTATATTACCTGTTACCGCACCAGACGGTTATACGGGTAACATCGATATGTTATGCGCTATCTCACCAAATGGTGACGTATTAGGTGTGCGAGTTATTGAGCATAAAGAAACACCGGGATTAGGTGATAAAATCGACATTAAAAAAGACGATTGGATTACCGATTTTAATGGAAAGAATTTAGATAATATCCGATGGAATGTCACTAATGATGGCGGTGATTTTGACGCGTTTACAGGCGCTACAATTACCCCACGAGCAGTGGTTAAATCCATTAAACGTGCACTGGATTTTTACGAGTTAAATAAGTCGGTATTTTTGAGTCATACTCAAATTATTAAACCCACTGCAGTACTCACTTCACAACTGATTCAAGAGTAGATTCATTATGATTAAACAAATATTTGTTGATGGTTTATGGGTTAAAAACCCAGCATTAGTGCAACTATTAGGTTTGTGTCCATTACTTGCCGTAACAGGCTCAGTGGTTAACGCATTAGGTTTAGGTTTGGCTACATTGGTTGTAATTGTAGGGTCCAACATCGCGGTGTCATTAATTCGCAGTTATGTGCCAGACACCATTCGTTTGCCCGCTTTTGTAATGATTATTGCGTCATTGGTAACCTGTGCAGAATTATTAATGCAAGCCTATGCGTTTGAGTTATATCAAATCATCAGTTTGTTTGTTTCGTTGATTGTAACCAACTGCGCAATTTTAGGCCGAGCGGAAGGTTTTGCACGTAAAAACACAGTTTGGTTGTCGGCGTTAGATGGTTTATTTATGGGCATAGGGTTTTTATTCGTGTTGGTATTTTTAGGCGCCATGCGAGAAGTATTAGGCCACGGTACATTATTTGATGGTATGGAATTATTATTAGGCCCTGCAGCGGCTGACTTAAAAATTGTTGTATTTGAAGATTACACCAGCTTCATATTTGCAATATTGCCACCAGGTGCGTTTATAGGTTTGGGTTTAATTATTGCCTTTAAAAACCTAGTAGACAACCAAATAGAAGAACGTAAAAAACGTTTTGCAACTAAAGTAGTGGCTGGTGCAAAACGTGTACGAGTGACAAACGCATAATGATTCATTATTCACTTTTAAAATCAGACAAAACTAATGCCCAAAACATTGTCATTTTACATGGCCTATTGGGCTCGGGCGATAATTGGAAATCAATCGCTAAAACACTGACCCAAACCCATAACGTCTATTGTTTAGATTTACCCAATCACGGGTTATCAACAAGTTTAGAGCAGTTCGACTACCCTATTTTGGCGCAATTAATCGCCACGTTTATAACCGACTATCAATTGGAAGGCTGTGTGTTATTAGGTCATTCAATGGGTGGCAAAGTGGCCATGCAACTGGCGCATAATCATAATGAGTTAATATCAAAGCTGATCGTAGTCGACATTGCACCCAAGTTTTATAAAAACAGCCATCAGTCAATATTTGAAGCCATTAAATCCGTTGACCTAACCAACATTAAACAACGCCGCGAAGTAGACAAACAAATGTCGACCTTGATTCCAGAAGTGGGTATCAGAGCGTTTATATTAAAAAGTTTGTTCAAAAACAAAGAAACAGGATTATTTGAATGGATGTTTAACTGGCAGTTTTTGATTAACCAATATGAAAAAATAGCAGATTCACCAAAACTTACATCGACCATTAACATCCCCACATTATTTATCAAAGGTGAAACCTCTGATTATTTACAGGCTGATGATCAGTCATTAATTAAATCGTTATTTAGCGATTCTAAAGCCCGTTTGATATTAGGTGCCGGCCATTGGCCACATGTTGAAAAACAAGAGATGTTCCTAAAAGAATTAAAACGCTTTTTGTAGATAACCCTTAAGATATATGTCCGTTATTTTCAACTGCTCCATCGCTGGCTATTCAACGCCTATTTTTGAACCAACTCGAAACTGAATATTCTGTAGGTCGTAATTTATTACAACAACTATTCAGCTTGTTGTGATAAATCCAATCCTCATTGAATTTAACCTATTCGTAGGTCTACCTGTAGGCAGTCTTTTTTAAACCTATTAATACAAATCAATCATCCTAGGCTCGCAATATAATTAGTTAATTAGAGCATGAGTCCAAATAGTATCTGCTGATGTGGGTTTAAATTCATTACAACAATGAACTGAAGCAGTGAACTAAAAAGGCACTTTTAAGCTTTTAGCTACATCACTTGTAATGGCTTATTCAAAAGTGAGGCTAATTTCTGGGTTGTTTCTATTATGTTTTTAAACGCCTACTCGCTAATTGAACGAGAATCCAAAAAAATGGCAGACTACAATTTCAAATGTTTTTGGTTTTGGTTTTGGTTTTGGTTTTTTATATTGAGCAATAAAATATTGGGTATGACACCCTGAAGGGTGACCTACAGTTTGATTTAATATATTTGAATTTAATAGCTCAGGGATTTTAGAATAAGACTGTTATATTCTTTAGATGTCATTATTAATTAATAATAAATTAAGAAGCATTTATATAACCAATATAAATAGCGCTATTAAATTTTAAAAGCTAACTGTAAACTGTTATTTCACAATTCATCCAATCGAACTATAAAAGGAAAAAATTATGTTCATTATTGCAATCGTTTTAGTGGGGTTAGTCGCGCTCGAACATATCTACATTTTATGTTTAGAGATGTTCTTATGGACCACACCTAAGAGTTTAAAAACATTTGGTATGACTAAAGAAGCCGCGCTGTCGTCTAAAGTATTGGCCGCCAACCAAGGACTTTATAATGGTTTTCTTGCGGCAGGTTTAATCTGGGGGCTAATTCATCCTAATGCAGAGATGGGGATTCAAATTCTGTATTTCTTTTTAGGTTGTGTCATTGTTGCTTCTATTTACGGGGGTTTAACTGCTAAAAAATCGATCCTGCTTATTCAAGGTCTGCCAGCAGTTTTGGCGTTATTAGCGGTTGTAATACTTTAGAAAAAACATAAAAAAGGCGACACCTATAATTAAATAGGGTTCGCCTTTTTCTGTTGTGTCATCCAACTATTTGAACGACATCTAATACATGTTTTGCACTATAGAGCGCTGTGTGATTAGGTGAGTTGAATAATTACAATTCCACTTCGTTGTTTATAAATTCAGCTCAAACTTAAACGCAGTAAAATAATCCCCGTCTTGGTTAAAGGCGTTGATAAATGCTAAATCGAACTTAAAGTTTAAATTACTTAATATATTAACTGGTAAATTTAATTGATTACCTATGTTTGATAATATCTTTTTACCTGTAAATTCATCACCACTTTGACCTGTTGAGGTTTCAAAAAACCACGAAGTGTCCACACCTCTAAAATATATAAACCCACCTATCGGTTTAGATATATAAGCTAATGGCATTTTGTAGTCGATTCGAAAGTTATAATATTTTTGATAACGAGTATTGGTATCTTTTAATATTCGGCCCGGTGAATAATCGTAATAATAACCAAATTCATTATTCGTTTGATAACCGCTTAAACTGATTTTTATTGAGTCGCGTTGAGAGATTCCTGGCAACCATAATGAACCTGAACCTTGGGCTAAACGATAACCCATATCATCAATATAATACGCACTTTGTAGACTTAAAGCTTGCCTTGTTCGTGTCGCTAACATTGCGGGTTGTTTAGCTATCAGCATTGATGCATGTATTTTTTGATACAATCGATTTTGATTAGTTAATAACTGACTGTCCTCACCATATAAGTTTAATTGATCAAACTGACTTTTAGTGCCTACATTTATTGAAAGAATCCCCGAGTTTAAGTGCCAGAACAATGGAATACTGACGTCTAAACCCACTCCTGCTTTTTGTAAATTTGAGAATTTATTATTTTCACTGACATCTACTTCGTCATATTTCCCATTAAAAGTTAATAATGGATACCATCGATTCACAGTTAAATTAGCAGAGGCAAATGGGCTGTTGTCAATAACATTATACCCAGCTGTTACATTTGCATTTAATACTGACAATGCATCTGCTGAACTTAACGAAGCCGATATTTTGTCATTACTCACCTGTCCACTCCAAGAATGGATATTGATTGCTTGTAACAACGGGGAATAATCTTCGACTGTATAGGGTTTATTTGTTGGATTATTTGCTGATTCAAATTTAACTACAGGCAACTGAGTCAAATAGTGGTTTTGTAAACTGGGGTCTTGTGGTTTTGTTTGTTCATTATTATTTATTATTTGCCATTTTGCTGGATCAAGTGGCATTTTAGCTAACTGATAACCGTTGATTGAATAGTTTGAAAATATTAAATCGGCACCCAAAACCTGAGGAAAAAATGCACCGTGTTTGGGTTTAACTATTAAATAACGTTTTGAATTTTGTTGAGTATCAATGGCATAAATAGAGTCGATGCCATTTAAGTCTGATTGATAAATAACGTAATTTTTATACACTATTGGCCCACGTAAATTTTCTGCAAACGTAGGGTTAATCACATAACTTTCCTGCTCGGTCGCTAAATTGATTTTAACAATTGCATTACCGTTTGTAGTGATTTTTTTCGCCAATACATATTGATTATTATCCGCCCAGCTAAAGTCATAATATTCGCCATTTAATGGAATGGTTTGTTTGATACAGCTTGGTCGGCAGGATAAATCGAATATGTCTAAAGACGCTTTGTTTTGTTGATTATATGAAAAACCCAAAACCAAACTGGCATCATTATTTAAGCTAGCGGACACATATTTACCCTTAGTACTGAGTTTATTGGTATTAGCTGTTTCTAAATTATGTACATATATATCAGAATAAGTTTCGCTGGCCCAACGTGGATGTTGACTTTGTTTTGTCCATAAAACATTTCCATTGGCTAAGCTAATTCGTTTTTGATTAAGTGATAACTCATAACCCAAACTTAAACTAGGGGAATCAATTTTTTGGCTGTTTTTTGACGGATCAATAAGGCTTAAATGGGTGCCACCTGCTTTATTAAAATTAACTGTGAGTATCGATTGGCTGTCTTGTTTTGGATAAGCGATTGCGTGAACATTGGCTTGCCAATATTTATTAGGTGCGCTGATTATTTCAAAAGCGTCATTATTACCTTTAATAGACATCCAATACTCTTTACGCTCATTAATACTTGCTTCGTAAATGTCTTGAATGCCTTGACCATTGGTTATTTGTTTAATGGCGTTATTAAAATTAGGATAGATAACATTATTTGCGGTTAAATCCACAATGTCATTCCATGCTTTTACACCAAAATGACGACTGACATAAGACGCGATATGATAACCAATTAAATAATGGTTATTTCTATAACGTTGATCATCTGCGCGGCCCAAGTAGTTTCTGTAATAATCGTAATGAATATTTTCTAACTCTAAGGTACGTGTTGGCATTTCAAATGCTGCACTTCTGCCGCGTCCTGCCTGAGTTAATACTGTTTCACTTAATACCGCATCGCCTTCAAAAAACCAAGCCGGAATAAATAACAGTTGCATGACAGCTGCGAGAGTATCCCCACCTATATAATACATTAAACGTTTACCACCTTGGTCACGCGATTTGTACATTTGCACAATATGCCTAGTTTCATGTATTGCCAAGGTGTCCATCCACGGCATTCCTGAAAGCGCCGCTGGCCCATTATAAAAAGCCGAATGCATAGGTAATGGCGACACATAACCATTTGGTTCTATTGATCGGCTCGACAAAACAACGTCGATGTTTTTCCAATGTTTAATATCGTAGGCACTGTTATGAGCCTTTAAACTGTCTTCTAGTTTAACTGCTAATGCCTGTGCTTGATCAACTGACGAGGCCATAAATAGAATATTAAAATGTTCCGTTTTAATACTTTTCCATTTTTCATAGGGATTAAAATTCGCACAGGTAATCGAACTAAACATAACAAGGCATAAACTGAATATAATCTGTTTAAAGCGGTAAAGATTCATCGTTGATTCTCTTTATTTGTATTTGTATTTGTTAATTGCAAAGTGTAAATTAAAGAGCCGCATTATAACGACTCACTTCTTACGTTTTTAGGTGTCCATCTGTTTGTTATCAAGCACGATTTATTATTATAAATTAAAACATTAAAACATCGATAATATCGTGTTTGCTGATTTTATCTCGAAGCTTATTTGGATTGAGCAAAATTAATAACTTAATAACGTGACAGCTACACCACAAATGAATCCCAGCACCAAACCAATAATAATATAATGCAATTTTGACGTTGTAACTGTATTTAATGTTACTGAATTTCGATCTTCTTCATCTATCTTTGGAGCCATAGACTCCCATAGATTAATCACAGCCACAGCATTGTCATAATTATGTTCTTCAATCATAACTCTTACCACACCAAATGCTTGTAAGTCCCCTGCCCCACCTTGTAAAAACTCTCCATCTATCCGGGCGCTTAAATCAGACTGTTCTAATAAATTAACGATCATATGCGCTTCGACAGAGTTAGCCGCTTCGTATAATAATTTCATGTGATTGATCCCTTTTTTCTTTATTAGATGGGAAAACAAGATTAACAGATATTTTTGGTTAGTGTTGTGTATGTTATGTTTTTTAACACTTTTTGAAGTGATGAAAATAGTTGTTTGATAGATTAAAAGGCGACTAGCATTTGGTCAAGCGCCCGAATGCCCTATAAAGAGAAAACTATAATTGTATTCCTATTTTAGGAATTTATTTGGGGATTTTATTTACTATACTATTAAATAATTTCTGTCTCCACCTACTTTTTGCGGGGTCATTTTTTTACGGAAATTTATTTAAAAAAAAGACCGATCGATTGGATCAGTCTTTGTATTTAATCTTTTATTTATAACCGCAACAAATACTTTGAAAGGTTATGAAATCACTCACAATCGATAGAAACAAGACTTTCGTTTATTGTGATTTCTTTAGTTCCCTGTAATTCAATAAATTTATAAGGATTGGTTAATGCCTGAGTGGTAATACAACCATTACCAGGGCTTTGAATATTCACCTCAACTTTGATGTAATCATCAAATTCATTTATGTCACTAATTTCAACACTATAACCACCGGAATTACGTTGGCCAATATCCAAAAGAATGACTTGAGCATGATCAAAATCAATTGTTTTTGTTGCATCTGTTGAATAATTGGCAAGTTCATCAAAATACTCAGCTTGTGATTTTAATACTTTAAACGTTTTACTGCCTAATTCTCCATTTGTTTTCGAATTAGCACTGTGAATAACTGTGTAGGTAACACTGTCTCCCTCTAATACTTGATCATCGTTTAAATCATCAACCTGACATCCGATTAGAGGTAATACCAAAACTAATAACCCACTTATTTTCATTATATTTTTCATATTTTTCATATTTTCGACCTTAAGTATATATTTAGAATTTTTCTGTAGTTGTCTAAATTAACAATATTGATTCCTATTTTTAGTTAAATAAAGATTCCTTACATTTAATGTTACTTTGAAAAATAGGAATATTGTTCAACTAAGAATACTATAATTATGGGATATAAATAGTAAATCACACCTAGGTTTACAAACTAAATACTAATCATTACAACCAACTTACTCTAGCCCCAAACAAAGGAACATAGTCGTTATGTTCGATGGATTTATTTGTATTTTTGAATATATTGATTCATTAAAGCGCAATCATCATTAATCACTTTGAGCTGGTTTACTAACAACTAATAACAATATTCACGAAAACAATTAGGTTAGATTGTGAGCTACATTTAATCCCAAACTGTCATTGCTAATATTCTAGAAATTTCTGCAAACGAACGTCCACTTTGTTGTTTCCAAATACAAAATGCTGCATTTACTGCTGCTTTGGCTTTTTTACTTGTCGGGTTTTTATCAATTACTTTTTCGCGTATTAATGCTGCTATCACATGATTGCTGAATAAATAGGTATCTTTGCCCGACAGTCGCATTAAATACATGGCGCTATTACCACCTAAGCGGCCGCCTTGATCTTTTAGCGCTTGATACAACCCATGTAAATTATCGTCTTCAAAATGATTTACCCATTTACTAAAATTACCATGGCTTTTCTGGGTATCTAATATAAATTGTGCGTTAACCGGCACTGTATTAATCTTTTGAGCGTTTCTTACAATTCTTACATCTTTGGTCAAGCCTTCTAATACTTCGGGGGAAACCTGTGCCCAGTATCTTGGGTGAAATTCACTAAAGGCAATTTCAAAATCAGGCCATTTATTTTTTATAACTTTCCATACAAATCCGGCTTGAAAAATACACATGGTCATATTGGCCAACCATCGGTCATCAGGTATTTGGTTAAACAAGGCTGTGCTCAGTGCTTGAGGTAAGTCGTGTTCTACTTCGCTTACACTGCCTTTGTGTTGCACCGCTAACTCATAGAGCGCTTCAAAATTAATCATGTTGTTTCTTCTTTATAAGTAATAAACCAAATAATACCAGCACTATAAACAAGATAACAATGGATTCATTTATTTGGGTTCTGTAATTTATTTGTGCAGAAATTTGGGTTAAAAGTGTAATTAAAACCGACTGAATGATAAACAATACAAACATTCGTTTAAATATAAAATCAAATGGTTTGTTTTGAAATTTAAAATAATAGTTCATATTAAAAAAGTAAATCACATTACTAATTGCTATCAGTAATAACGCTAAAATTGGTGATTGCATAACAACAAAAAGTGCTTGAATACAGCTTAACATCCATAATTTATGAATCGATTTGATATAATTAATATTCAAAAGCAAAAAGATAAATGCAATAACATAAGCAAATACATTATTAAATATCAGTATTATAAGTACAAGGGTTAGAGTATTTAATAGGAGATTAACTTTCATGATTCATCCTTGTAAAAACATTAATTTGATGAATACAATGACTAAATGGCTGGGTTATGTCCCAATTAATTACTGTAATACCTTTGTGAAATAACCCTTGAATAAATAGTTTTCGTTTTAATTTTAAATGTTCTGAATTTTGTTGGCTCGCTAGGCTTAAACCGGTGTAATCAGGTGAGATACATACCACCTTATAACCACGACGTTTTAGATTAATTAAATATTTAATATCATTTTTGTCCAATGGACTAATGATAAAAATGGAAGAAAAGTGCTTTAAAAACTTTTCCTGCATATTAACCAATGAGCGTGGTCCACTGCCCTGATACTCAGTAATATTCGCTAATTTTTGATTAATTTTAAATTTTTGATGAATGGAGCACTGTGCTGGCAATATCACATAGTTTTCATTTTGTTCAGCAGATAACCCTACTTTGTGCCCGTCATCAATTAATACTTCGGCTATTAACCTTGTTGCTTTTAAGCTGTATTCGAGTAATTGAAAGTGTTCGTCATGAGGTAATAAATGACTTCTTGTATCCACATCAATAATAATTGTTGAATTTTTAGTGACTTGATTTTCTTTGACTAAAAACCCCTCTTGTAATTTAGCTGAGGCTCTCCAATGTATATGTTTTAGGCTGTCTTGATTGTTGTATTGACGCAAAGAAAAAAAATCCACACCGGCTCCTGCGCGTTTTGAATTTATTAAACCTGAAAAACCATGTAATAATTTTGATTTAATTGCAATTTTATCTTTAATATCTAAACTAGGATTCACTTGTAACGTGGATTTAACATCCAGAGTATGGCTCAATTTTTTAAAACCAAACCAATCACTACTGGTGACTTTTACGCCGTTAAAATGACGAATACCTCGTTTCGTTTTAATATTATATTGCAGCTCTTTTTTTTCATTTTGTTTAAATGTAAACAACCATTTATTCGATTCATTTTCATCTAACAATGTCACGTCAATTAGATCTTCGATTTCAACCCAAGCACTTTTTTTGCCATTATTAATAACTTCTAAAGTGACACTCACAATATTATCTGCATCTGAAATATGAACAACTTTACGTGTAATCGTTAAATCGGCTTGTTTATAAGCGAAAAACTCAAAAATATTAGTTAACACGGGTATAAATATAAACAAAATAGACACCGCTAAAAACCACTTTTCAAGCGTGATTAAAAACAATAAAACACTGATTACCGCTAAATACAGTAACTTCGACTGCATTTAAACCCCCTCTAACACAGGTAAATTAATGCTTTCAATTATCTTGTTAATTTGATTTAAATCTTCGTTTTTGGACAACCACAACTCTGGGTTTAACACTATTCGATGCACTAATACCTTAAAAATAAAATGTTTGATATCATCGGGTTTTACAAATGTTCTGCCTTGAATGGCTGCTCGTGATCTTGCTAACGCTAATAATGCCAAACCTGCTCTAGGACTTGCACCTAACGCAATTTCATGTGAATTTCGTGTTTTTTGCACCAACTCAATAATATAAGCCAACAATGATTCATCGACTTCTACCTCTTCGATTTGTTTTTTGATTTGTTTGATTTGTTGTTTACTGGCTATACAACTTAAATTCACTTCGTCTTGTTTGCGTTTTAAACGATTCCGCAGTAATTGCATTTCTAAGGGTTTTGTTGGGTATCCAATGGAAAGCTTTAAGGCAAAACGATCTAATTGAGCCTCTGGTAGATTGTACGTAGATTCATGTTCCAACGGATTTTGTGTTGCAATCACCCAAAATGGATCGGGTAATTTTATACAAACCCCTTCTAATGTGACTTGTTTTTCGGCCATTGATTCTAACAAAGCGGACTGTGTTTTAGGAGACGCACGATTGATTTCATCGGCTAATAATATATTTGTAAAAACAGGGCCTTTATTTAATTCAAATTCATTGTTTTTACGATTATAAATATGCCCACCTGTAATGTCGTTGGGTAATAAATCGGGAGTAAATTGCACTCGTGAGAATTGTAAATCTAAAACGGTAGAAAAACTTTTGGCCAATAAGGTTTTAGCCACACCAGGATTGTCTTCTAACAATACATGACCACCGGCAAAAAAAGCGGCTAACACGTCTTCTATTACCTCATTTTTACCAATCACTGCTTTGGATATTTCATTAATAATGTTGTGGCTGATTTGTTTAATATCAACTTGTGGGTGAGTAGTTTCAGATTGAGTCATCATTAATGTCCTGTTTTATTGTATTTTTTAGAATTTGGTAATGGGTATTGTTTATTAGTTTTTCTACTTTTTTTCGTTCATCTAAACTCAAATCATCTAATAATGGATTCACCCATGATTTGTTGTCATGTTTAAACTGTTCAATAATGTATTGGTTAATTTGTGAATATCCATAAACATGAAACGGTATATTTAGTTTCATTTTAATTTGCCATTGCCAGGATTCAATTAAATCTAGACAGAGTAAATAATATTCTTCATTTGAAAATTTACTTTGGCTGTCACTGCCTATTTTTTTAATATGTAAATTTTTATCAACGTAGTCATCATGAAAATTTAGTTGTTTAGAAATAGGCAAAAAATAATATAAGATAAAAAAACCGATTACTATCCACCATGCTAACGGAGTTATTTTTAATATCAGTTCAATCATCTTTATTCATCGCTGTATTAATATTTTTTAATGCGTTATTTAATCTAACAATGTGATCGTCTGACAGGTTAATGTGCCCATAACGCAAGACTTCAAATGATTCTATAATTTCAAGTATGTCTACTTCGGGGAAACCCAGTTTTATCAAAAGTGCACCGTATTCAGTTGATGTCATTGATTTACGACGGGTTAAACCATTTCTTTGTTTCGCCACATCACATAATTGACGATAAATAACATACACCCCTTCTTCGTAGGTTTCGTGGGTTAGTTCATCAATTTGAATGGTTTGATTATCCATATTTTCTTCTATTGTTGTTTGATACACCACTTCTGGAGTTTCTTTTTTCTTTTGTAACAATTTATACACCCCTACAATGGCTAAAGCTAATAAAACAAAGTTAATTATCCAGCTGTATTTATCTATAAACAGCGAATTACTTTGAGAAGATCTATTTGTATGGCCATCGCCATTATTAGTGGATTTTTTTTGAACCTCTTGCGAATCGTTTATCAGGTTTTCGGACAGCTCTTCATCTTGGATAATTTCTTCTATGTCTTCTTCTATTTCAGCAATTTCTTCGTTCACTTCCAAATTGGAAACAATCAAAAATGTAATGTTGATCACTAACACTGTGCTAAGTAAAACAATCGATGCAGTTTTTAGACCTTTGCTTTTAAAAAGTTGTTTAATCGCAAAAAAAATTATAATAATTATTAGGGCTTGTAATAAAGAACCTTCTTTGGTGAAAAAAGATCCAGCTTGAATGTATTGAATACGTGTATCAATAAAGAGATGTAATAATAAAACAAATAGACTGCTATAAATGAATTTGCTTATAAATTTGTCCGTAAAAACCTTGTTTTTGAACATATTTAATTCAACTTTATGCTTTAAGGTGTCACGAAACTACCTTAATATATACGAATTTGCAAATTCATTCTTGTCATGTAAAAAGAGAACAAGTATAAAAAAGTGCTATTTTCTTGGATGGGCTGTAGTTTGAAGGAGTAGTTTGAATGAGTAATATCAATTGAATGTAATTACATTTAAAACTTAATAGTTACAATCAGTTATTTTGTTGTAGCTCACAGTTACCAATGAATAATTAACGGTATTAAAGGTCGAAAATCTTTTGATAAACCACACTTTAATTCATCAAAGCTTACTTCTATTAAATGTTGCTGGCCTAAGACTACAGTTAATCGATCTGACTGCCCCACTTTTTGTAATTCATCTGACATGTGTTGCGCACAAATATGAATTTTGACATGACTTAACTTTTTAAACGTCGATTTTTCTGCACTTTCAAAGGTCTGATTATTTTGCTTAATCCCATTGCTGTTAGGATCGATAAATGGCGCATAGATACATAGTGGCTCTTGAATGTTTTTGGCATTTTGGCCGATATAAAACGACATCGGAGCTTTTAAATAATCGGGCTGATAGTTAAAACCCGAATATGGTTTGTTTAGATTCGTATTGTCTTTTCGTTTCACAATAATACCAAAGGGCGAAGCCGTGATATCCGTAGCACGCTGTGTGAACTTCAAGTCCTTCGCTGGACCATTAAGTGCCTCTTGTTTATCACGAACCCATAAAAACTCTAACATTGCATTTGTAAATTCAAAACGACGGTTAGATGTACCTTGGCCTTTATGCGCTCGGCTGAAACTTTCAGTTAAACCCAATTGCACTAATAAGTCGGCTACCTGTGCATGTGGTTCTACAAGAATAAATACGTGATCTAACTCTAAATTCATTTTTTGTTCCGTTTTTATGTTTTTTCATCAATCCTGATTATTATTATGATTTTAATATAATCTGCCAATAACCCACATCAATCCACTGATTAAATTTACGACCAATCTGTTTATAATGCCCTACTTTTGTAAAACCTAATGACTCGTGAAGT